>JACDAE010000111.1 GCA_013695595.1 Ktedonobacteraceae bacterium
ACCCTGGTTGACTACCTCCATGAATGGGAGACCTGGAGCGCTCAGATATTGGAGAGCCATCTCTCGTATCCAGTTTTAATGTACTATCGTTCCCTTCATGAGCGTCAATCGTGGCTGGCGGCACTCACCGCCATTCTGGATACCAGTGCATTGCTTATCGTTGGTTTTGAAGATATATCGATACCGTCGGCTCGTTTCACCTTTGCAATGGCTCGTCATGCCGCGGTCGATCTGGCCCAGGTCTTTGAAACACCACCACCTGAGGCTATGCAAACACGCCTCTCATCCACCGATTTTATACACCTGCGCGATGGCCTGGCCGAAGTAGGATTGCACTTTCGCAATGAAGACGAGGCGGAACAGCGTCTTGGCGATCTGTGCAGAATATATGAGCCCTTTGTCCAGGCGTTGGCCGAGCACTTGCTCGTCAATCTCCCTCCCTGGATACCCGCCAGTCGAACCGTGGATGATTGGCAAACAAGCGCATGGGATCACTTCGCCCAATGGTCACCAGAGAAACTCGAAGAGATTACCCATAACATCGTTGATCATCGCAAAAAGGTGCGTGCAACACGTGAAGAAGAACACCATCAACACACCTCTGGCGCTGAAGAGCAGCATGTAGAAAAAGGCGTCTCATGAAGTCCTTCAGGCTACAAGCCAGAGAAATTATGCCGCATTCTTGCTAACACGAGGGTGCTGAAAGGTCGTTCTCCTCAGGCACTTTGCTGAATCTTAAAAAGCAAGTAACGTGCTAAAAAAGCGCGATCATTGGGAATGGCCAGCCGTTGTGCCCATGTGGGTAGATCAATCGGGGTCATTCCCACATACAGACGCTCTCCACTCTGAAAGATCAGGGGCACTCCTGATGCTGACAAAAAGCGTGCCAGCGGGTGGCGCGACCGTGCGCCATGAGGTGAAAAAAGCCGCTCCGGATCGGCAGCTAACCAGGCATAAAAACGTGATGGACTTGCCAGAAGCTGCTGGACCATAGCGAGTGCTTCGCGATTATCGACGAGTGTTCTCATCATTCCCCCCTCTATACATGCATTCTCTCTGCCCCGTGTATGGCTTCCTACCATTTCGGTTCAACAGACAAGAGAGAAATATTTCGGTTTGTAATAGTGCGTTTTGTGTGCTCACAATACGTATTTTAGCTTGTTTATACGGTTCGGTCAACGTGAAATGTGTAGCAACGGAATTTTATTGACAATCTTCCTTTGTAGTAACATATAATCAAACATTCATAGGTAATTGGAGAAATGAAATGAAACATATCACAGCTTCTGAATTCCCTCTTCGCTACGGACCCTGGGCTCTCGTTGCTGGAGCTTCTGAAGGCCTGGGTGCCGAATTTGCCACTCAGCTTGCTCACCACAAGCTTAACCTTGTCCTGGTTGCACGCCGCAAAGAACTACTAGACACGCTTGCCTCTAAACTCACACAGGAATATGCTGTAGAGGTGCGTACGATAGAACTGGACCTGGCACAGGATGATGCTGACTCTATTATAGCAGAACAGACGGACGACCTGGATATTGGTCTGTTGGTATATAATGCAGCCGTTTCCCTGATCGGTCCTTTTTTTGCGCAACCTCTGCAAGGCCACGTGAGCGAAGTTGCCGTCAATTGCCGTGCTCCCCTGACACTTGTCTATTTATTTGGACAACGCATGTTGAAACGCAAGCGCGGCGGCATCATTCTGATGTCATCTTTGAGTTCCGCCCAGGGCTCGCCTCTCGTTGCTAACTATGCGGCAACCAAAGCTTACAATAAAATACTAGCCGAAGGGTTATGGGAGGAACTACGCACCCAGGGCGTGGATGTGCTGGCATGCAGTGCTGGCCCGATAAGCACTCCTAACTATATTGCCAGCCTGCCTGATACACCGAAGCGCAATACAGGGATGGCGCTCTCGGCCTATACAGTCGTCGTCGAGACACTGGCAGGTCTTGGGCAAGGACCATTTGTTATTCCAGGTCGTCAGTATCGCCTGGCGAACTTCGTGATGCAGCGGCTCTTATCCACCCGCTTTGTCATCACGCTTATGGGACGTGTAATGCGTAGGATGTATCACGAGTGAAATCTTCAGGCCTTTATCATGGTTGTATAAACCACTAAACGGTGCGTCGTTTGATGAATTGCCGGAATCCAGCGCCCACTACAGGTGATCAAATTCAAAAAATGGCCATTTGTATTATCGAAGATCGCCGCAAGTGGGGCTGACGCTGGCGTATAGGATGCAACCTGGGTCACCCGGAATTGCATGGTTGCCTGGCCGGGCGTCTCAACCTTGACGATATCTCCTTTATGCAACAGGCGCAGGTTCCAGAAGACAGCCGGATATCCCCCCGGACGATCCAGGTGTCCATCGATGACTGCGCTCCCTTGTTCACCCGGATAGGGCCCATCGGCATACAAACCAACTCCTGTCCAGACATTCACCTTTGGAACTTCTAGTGAACCATCCATATTCGTCTCCACCAGTTCAACAGGTGCATTCACATTGATACCTGGAATAAGCAAATGCGCAACCGCCGCCCGTTTCACTGTCGGCTTCGTCCCTGGAGCCACAGCAATAGAATGAAACTCACGCCCATAGACCAGCACACCTTTTTGTAATAGTGTAATACTCACGGCTATGAGTAAACAAAAAAAGGGAATGGTGCAGTAAGACGCATAAATTCTCTTATCCATCAAAATGTACCTTTCTGGCTTTTCCCAAAATACCTACAAAAGCGCGAAAAACGGTAGAGACCCGATTATGCTGTTTAAAAATTTGATGTGGATATTACTATGATGGACCAAATATCCACATCAAATTTTTAAAGAACTTGGTCGCGCCCGCAATTTATTAATTGGTGTCCATGTTGATAAATCACGGACGTGATGCAGTCGGATCCCTGCCGTTTGACAGAGAAGCGTTTCAAGCCTAACGTGCGGACGGGCTACTTCCCGTAGGAGGAAGGCGCGGATGCTGGCATACGAAAACTCTATTGGCGACCGTGTTCCTGGTGGAACTCGTCCCCATTGTGCTGACAGTGGTCATCGTAGCAATAGAGCTTCCCGCATCCTTACTGAGCACACCATTTATTGTCAAAAGTGGCAATGAAGTGCCAGGGGCAAGGGCATGTGACGCGCTATAAATAGCGATTACGAGCGTTCCTTTTCCCTTATGAGCAATCGTTACTTTCCAATCCACCCCCTTTGCTGTCACATGCGATAGGCTCGCCGGGAGAGTATCCAGGACAGTGATTGGAACTCTGGATGCCAGCGGCTCTGAAGATGACCGGGTATGAATCATCAGTTGATAGCTCACATCCTGCCCCTTGACAAGGCATTTATTGACTGTATAGGCCTTGCTCCCTGGACGGCGTGTCTGGAACGAGACGTTGACATTGGGTAGGGGTGGTGCATGCACATCGATAGTGTCATGTGCTCGATTGTTAGACTCATTAGAGTCCTTTGGCGTCGCCACAACTGCTTCATTGACAATCTGAGGGATGGCCGCCCCTGTCAGTGTTCCAATAATGGTAATCGGGTCTAAGACAGCTCCCGGCAAGACAGGATATGTTCCAGTATAGGTTGCCTGAATGGTCTGAGCCGTGGTGATATGCCAATGCGTCCCTGTCGCCTTTACATCGCTGAGGCCAGAGGGGATGGTATCGGTGACGGTAATGGGCTGACCCGCAAGGACCGACCCTGCTGAAAGCTCGTTATGTATCGTTAATGTATAGGTTACAGGCGCACCCACCTGCATACTTGTACCACCCTCATGTACCTTAGTAATCGCGAGATCGGGCATATTTAAGAAGCCAACATCCAGGCTGTAATCGTTCTGACCCGGTGTATGTGCATCTACGCTCATTTGAGGATAGTTGTCGTTACCAATAGAGGCATCAGGCGCTGGCAAGGTTGCCCTGGAATCGATGCCTTGCAGACTATTATCCCGGTTACCGGGCGCTAGCTCATACCCCTTGAGTGGACCCGTACTATAGTCTGCTGCATTATCCAATTTAATGATGTACCTGGTATAAGGCGCAATAGTAAAGGCATACGCACCATTACCATCGGTCGTTGTCGTTTGCAACAATGTTTTGCCGTCACTCGCATAGAGATGGACGGTCACATTGGCAATAATCGGTTCACCCGCATCCTGAATACCATTGCCGTTACTATCCAGCCAGATCCGATCTCCAATCTCTATCGGAGCTGACTGGCAAAAGGCAACCAGATCACCCAGACCACTGGCCTTGCCAAAGGTCGTTGGTGCTGTATTGGTATTATAGATGTCATAACTATTCGTTTGAACGCCGGTCGTATTGTTATAGGTGCGGACTCCTCCGGCATACACGATCTTGCCCGAATCGAAGGCAGTGGTCATCATATCAGGTGCGCCAGGGATCTGCGCGATACCACCTGTGCTCGTGTAATCGTGATATGGCACGTAGTATTGCTGATAGTAATACTGGCCGTTGCCGGGTCCCTTCCCATTATCGCGTCCAGCGAGGATCGTATTGCCGCCACACATGCCATTATGCTCTAGCGTCCAACCGCCCGCAAGATTGCCCGGTATCGTCAGACAGGCCCGCAGAACGTCTCCCGCAGAACGCGACTCAGGCACATTGGGAACATTATGTCCAGTCTGATCCCCATAACGGTCGCGCAATCCAAGGATCAGATCGCCATTGTCAAATGCCAGTTTCGTCAGTATCGGCTGTGGATAGATTGTGGAACGATAGGAAGTTTTTATGTCAGGCTGCCAGGGATTCCAGAGCGCACTATAGTACCGTGTACATGTACGTGCAAAATTAAAGGCCCGATCGGCGCAATGCCTTGGATAGTTGAGTGGGGTCTCGAATGCAGGTGTCGTATTAAATCCACTGCCAGGCGTATAGGCAAAGATGTATGCCTTCAACTGGCTGGCATCTCCCTTTGGAGTTGAACGCGTAATGGTTGACTCGGCGGAACAGACCGCCCCCACATAAATCATGTTCTGATAAGCAGTGACTGCGAACGGACGCACATCGCTGGCATTGCAGTCCGTCGGCGTAGGTACAGGAGTATGCGTAAGATCGGATGCTCCTGGGGCCACGGGAGCCGCCGGAGCCGCACCAAGGGGAATGCTGTAGAGATTGCGATCCGCCAGATTCACCGCATAAAGGGTGCTTTCATCTTCCGACATAGCCAGCCCTCCCAGCGCCGTCTTGCCCACGGCATCATAGGCCGAGAGGTCAGGCGCATAGTTGTTGGTTCTGGCATGAAAGTTGATGCCTGCCGTCCGGGCAGTATACAGTGCGTTGAGATCAATAAATGGTTTCGGGTCAACCGTTGGGGACGCACTATCTGCACCATGAATGCGATAAATAGCCCCTGTACTCCCACCCGGCTTATATCCAACAAATTGCTTGGTATAGGCTGCAGCAAAGAGATCGTCAGAGGAACGGCGATATGCCAATCCCCAGGTCGCCCCGACTTGCGGTGCTGCCGCCAGTGGAGTTGGGGGCGTTAGTGCCGCAGTGCCGCTACTATTATAAGGAAACCGCACGACGACATGGGCAGTGGGATCGCTCTGATCACCACGCACATAGCAACTGGTCGCCATATCAGGATTATTCTGGCAATATTCGCCGGGCCGCTCAACGCCCAGATTGACCACATTGCTTGCCTCTGTTCCGGTGACAAACGCAACGGTCGTGCCCCCAATACGCTTGCTGGGCTGAAATCCGACCAGTTGAGGAATGCTCGATTTCGCCCCAAAATTGCTAAACTGGACTCGTACAGGCCCTGTAGCATCAGGAACCGTGAACGTATATTGCCCCAGGGTATTGCCAACTGCGGTGGTCGTCGTCGTCGCCACCGCGACTTCGTAACTATCATATGCCGTCACGACAATACCGTTCACCCCAGGCTCGCGAGCTTCCTGGCTCCCGTCCTGATTATAATCGTCAAAAACTGTCCCACTAACGGTATAGGACGCCAGTGCATGCGCAAAACTCTTTGACCTGGCTACACCTTGCGCTGTGACGCTCAACAGGCAAAGTACAAGGGTTGCCAGACAGAGGCGCATAGGTATATTTCTGCCACTACGTTCTAATGGAGCAGATGTAAACATAATTTGATCCTTTTCTTCCGAGTCTCCAGAACTGGGTAGAACGTCACCTGGCGTGCGCCCAATACCAGCCACAGAAGAAGAATAGATGCCGCAACAGGTGTGTGGCAGGGGCGGGGGCCTTGAGCTTACCCTGGCTCCAAATTGCATCGCCACGATTTGGAGCCAGGGTAAGCACAAGCCCCCCGCCACCCATCCACATCCACCCCTTACCCCTACTGCTAACATCATTCTCGGTATTGGGCGGGTGCACGCAAGATGACGCCCCTACGCCGTTCCCGTTGTTTCCTCGTAAGGATGGAGACCTATCTTCTACGACACATCATTATGCAGGAGTATCAGGAAATCTTGCAAGCTACCTCTCTTTTAGTATATGAATTCCAGCAAAAAACCCTGATTTTGCCTTGTGAAGATGGGGAGATCGTGAGAGGGGAAAGATGCAAAACTCCTCTCACATTTGCGTGTATATAGGGATGAACACGCTTGTCTCCCACCGCTGTGGTTGAAAGGTATACATAATTTCTGCTACATTTTAATGATACACACTATTTCTTTTTGAGGAGTTTTGGAACATGCTTACGCCCCCTGGCATACTGGTTATGCTCTGTATTGTTGTATCTCTTTGCTTTCTATCTGCAATACTGATATGCAGCATACACGATAGAAAATTTGCCCACATGCCGCTCTTGTTGAGCGGGTGCGTTCTGCTGATACTGCTCAGCAGCTGCGGCTCGACGGCATCGACTCCACCCCACGTTACCCCGATCACAATGGCACCAGGAGCTAGCTCACCTACGACATCCACGTTATCCACAAATGACTGGACAACGTACCATAACGATAATTCACGTACCGGCTACCTGCCAGATATGCCCGATCCACACCAACTGACCAGCGCATGGAAAGCTAATCTGGATGGGGCCGTATATGCAGAGCCACTGGTCGTACATTCACACGTCATCGTTGCGACCGAAGGCGACTCTCTCTACTCGCTGGATGCAGCAACCGGTAAGATACTGTGGCATACAAATGTGGGCATTCCAGTCGATCAAGCAACACTTCCCTGTGGTGACATCAATCCGCTCGGCATCACCGGGACGCCTGTATATGATCCCGCCACTGGCCTTGTCTTCGCCGTCGCGGAGATCGCTGGACCTGGACACATCCTGGTGGGCGTGGATGCCAACACAGGTGAGCTACGCGTACGACGCTCGGCTGATATCGATGCAATGGAACCCGCCGTCCATCAGCAACGTGCGGCTCTTGCGCTCTCTAAAGGGATGGTCTACATCGCCTATGGTGGCCTGGCCGGCGACTGTGGCAACTATCATGGGACGGTCCTCGCCTCACGTACCGATGGCAGTGGTCCTCTGTTGTCCTATCAGGTTCCCACACCACGCGAGGGCGGCATCTGGGGCTCGTCAGGACCTTCTATCGATAGCGCCGGCAAGGTGTATGTGGCCGTTGGCAATGGTTCGACCACACAGGGCGACTGGGATCATACCGATTCCGTATTGCGTTTATCCCCCACATTGCAACTTGAAGATGGCTTTGCACCCGCACAATGGCAGCAAGATAACGATGGAGACGCCGACCTTGGCTCAATGGGACCAACACCTTTGCCCAATGGATTGATCTTTATCGAAGGGAAATCGGGCCAGGCCTTCCTGCTCCACGCAGATAAGTTAGGAGGCGTCGACGGACAGATTCAGACGCTGAATATCTGTAACGGCGTCGCGATGGGCGGCACAGCCTCGACCGGCACACAAGTCTTCATCCCTTGCAGCGATGGCATCCGCCAACTATCGATTGGACCCGGCACCCACATGAGCATCGGCTGGCAGGCACCGTCTGGTGTCAAGCACCCACCTATCATCGGTGGACACACCGTCTATAGCCTCAACGCTGGTGGGACGCTCTATGCCCTGAACAGCGACACCGGAGCCATACGCGCACAACTGGACTTGCATAGCGGCGATCTGCCTCACTTTGTATCCCCTACACTGTCGGGAAATCACCTCTTCGTTGGCACCACATCAGGTATCATTGCCGCCGCCATGGCCTAACCTCAACCTTCTCTACACCTCGCATCCTGTGAATGAACGCAAAATGAGACGTTCGTCCACAGGATGCGAGGTGTCCTGACCAGTATCTCCTCTCACTCTACCTCACTATAGGATGCACTCTACACGTTTTTACTACAGGCCACATGCTGAATAAAGAGAAGAAAAAACGATCATACACTGGATTTCCATGTATACTCAGGATGTACGAACAAAGGTGAGATGACAAACACAGAAAGTAGCTTCTCCTCTATTTGAGTAGCATCTTATCCTTTTAATAGGTAATTACAAATGTATGTACTGTAGAGCGTACGACATGATAAGTAGATACCCGCTAACTCTCTAGTTGCTCGTAATGCGTAGGAATGAAGCACCGCTGGACCAGAAATTTTATCAGAAAGGATCAAACTATGTCGCATTATGACGATTAGAAGTGCTAAAAAGTCCCGGAATAGCTAGAATGCTATCGGGACTTTTTCTTTTTTCCTGGCTCGACACTCCTTTTATGGTTGTGGTATAATGCATAACATCGTTGAAATGGACCTTCTGCGCATGCACCAGCCAATGTGTAACATGCGCTTGCTCTTGTGCATATATACTGTTAATTTGCCAATTAAGGAGAAACCATGCCATCTCAAGGCTACGTACGCTACCCCAACATTTTTCAAGATCGTATCGTGTTTGTTTCTGAGGATGACCTCTGGCTGGTTTCAAGCTCAGGTGGACGTGCTGAACGCTTAACTGCTGGCGTCGGCGAGGTAAGCCATCCCCGTTTCTCACCCGATGGAAAATGGCTGGCGTTCGTTGGACGCGAAGAAGGCCCCAGCGAGGTATATGTGATGCCCGCAACCGGCGGGACAGCACGTCGCCTGACCTACCAATCTGGCAATTGTCGCGTAGCTGGCTGGTCGCCAGATGGAAGCGAGATTGTGTATGCAAGTAACGCTGGACAGATCGCCGGGCGTTATGATGTTATTTATGCCATCAGCCTCACTGGCGGACAGCCACGTCAGGTACCCGTAGGCATGGCAAACGCGATCTCATTCGGCCCCCATGGTGGCGTCGTCATTGGACGCAATACAAGCGAGTTCTCGCACTGGAAACGCTATCGCGGCGGTACCGCCGGCCACCTCTGGTGCGATTATGCAATTAATGGAGACTTCCAGCGCCTCCTACGCCTCAATGGGAATATTGCGAATCCTTGCTGGGTTGGTGAACGCATCTACTTCCTCTCTGATCATGATGGTATTGGCAATCTCTATTCTTGTACCCCCCTGGGCGAAGATCTCCGGCAGCATACCGATCATCATGATTTCTACGCCCGCCACCTTTCTAGTGACGGCCAACGCCTGGTCTATCATATGGGTGCTGACCTCTACCTGTATGATCCCACAACGGACACCGCACAATCTCTTGAAGTAACCTTGCCCAGTATTCGCACACAGCTCAATCGCAAATTCGTCTCGGCCAGCACCTACCTGGATACCTACGCTCTCCATCCTCAGGGCTATTCCGTCGCAGTGACGACGCGCGGCAAGGCGTTCTCAATGGGCAACTGGGAAGGGCCAGTGCTCCAACATGGTGAGGTCGACGGCGTACGCTATCGCTTCCTGCAATGGCTCAACGATGGGACACGCATGGCAGCCATCAATGATGCAACGGGACGCGAAACACTGACCGTCTTCAATCCAGAGGATGCGAGCGAGCCAAAAGTGTTCTCCGATCTCGAGTTTGGTCGCGCTACCTCCCTGTCGATCTCACCCGTCGACGATAAGGTTGCCATCACAAACCACCGCAATGAATTGATACTCATTGACACTGAAGATGAGACGGCTCGTGTGCTAGATCGCAGTACAGCTGCTCGCATCCGTGGCGTCTCCTGGTCGCCCGATGGCCGCTGGCTCGCCTACGGGTTTGCCATTTCATCGCAACGGACGGCCATCAAGCTGTGTGAGATAGAGAGCGGCGAGACGCACCAGGTGACGGAACCAGTGCTGGAGGACTTTGCACCGGCCTTTGACCCTGAAGGGAAGTATCTCTACTTCCTTGGTGCGCGGATATTCAATCCCGTCTATGATAATCTTCAATTTGATCTCAGCTTTCCGCGTGGCGTGAAACCATATGTGATTCTCTTACAAAAAGACCTGCGCTCCCCCTTTATTCCTGTCCCTAAATCTCCCGATGCAAAAGAGAAAAAGGAGAAAGACGAGAAGGACGAGAAGCTTGAAAAAGAGAAACCAGAGCAAGATGCAGAAGAACAGGCAGTAAATCCGGACGCAGAAGCGAGCGAAGAAGAAAATGCTAGCGAGGACGAAAAAGATGAGGATAGGCCGGAGCCAATCACCATCGACCTTGAGAACATCAGTGAACGGGTTCTACCATTTCCGGTCGCAGAAGCTCGCTACAAAGTGATACGAGGCATGAAGGGGAAAGCGCTCTTCCTTTCCTTCCCGATTGAGGGAGCAATCCATGATCCCCAGCTCCCAGGGTCACACGAACCCAGAGGAAGTGTTGATGGGTACGACTTTGAGCACTACAAAAACGAACGCCTGATCGAAGGTGTCAGCGACTTCGATCTCTCGCGCGATAACAAAACGCTCATTTATCGCGCACATCATCGCCTCCGCGTCTTTAAAGCGGGCGATAAGACATCTAAACTCGAAAGTGGCGAGAAAGCCAGCCGCGAAACGGGCTGGCTCTCCCTGCAGCGCATTAAAGTATCCGTACAACCAACCGCCGAATGGAGGCAGATGTTTGCTGAGGCATGGCGTTTGCAGCGTGAGCAATTTTGGAGCGCGGATATGTCCGGCATCGATTGGGACGCCGTCTATGCACTCTACGCACCTCTCGTTGAACGCGTCAGTTCGCGCTCGGAGCTATCCGACCTTTTCTGGGAGCTGCAAGGTGAATTAGGCACCTCGCACGCCTATGAAATGGGGGGCGAGTATCGTACGCGTCCTAACTATCGCCAGGGCTTTCTGGGCGTCGATTGGCAATACAATGCTGAGGATAATCGCTATCGTATCGCACGTATCATCAAAGGAGATCCATCCGATAGCAGTTCTACCTCACCCCTCACGGGACCAGGGCTGAACGTGTCGGTCGGCGATGCGGTGCTGGCGATCAATGGGCAACGCGTCACAGCGACACGCAGCCCACAAGAATTACTTGTCAATCTTGCTGGAAACGAGGTCCAGCTAACACTTGAAGAGGCTGAGACAGGGGAGACGCGGGTTATCTCCGTAAAAGCACTTGCAGAGGAGCGCCAGGTACGGTATCGCGAGTGGGTCGAAAGCAACCGTCGAACCGTGCACGAACTCTCCGGAGGGCGCGTTGGCTACATCCATATTCCCGACATGGGCGGCCGTGGCTATGCCGAATTCCATCGTGGCTACCTGGCGGAGTACGATTATCCCGCACTATTGATTGATGTACGTTGGAACGGTGGCGGTAATGTCTCAGGTCTGTTGCTGGAGAAGCTGGCACGCCGTCGCCTTGGATATGACTTTTCGCGCTGGGGTGAGCCGGTACCATATCCGAGCGAATCGCCGCGTGGCCCGATGGTTGCGCTCACAAACGAGCAGGCCGGTTCAGATGGCGACATCTTCAGCCACAGCTTTAAGCTGATGGGCCTGGGACCTCTGATTGGGAAGCGCACATGGGGTGGAGTCATCGGTATTAACCCCAGTCATCACCTCGTCGATGGCACGGTCACGACGCAACCAGAATATTCGTTCTGGTTCAAGGATGTGGGCTGGAACGTCGAGAACTACGGGACCGATCCCGATATAGAAGTGGATATTGCCCCACAAGACTACAATAGCAACACCGATCCCCAGTTGCAACGCGCCCTTGCCGAAGCCCTGAAGCTGGCTGAGGAGTATCCTACCCTGGAGCCGAAGCCAGGTGAGCGGCCACGGTTGGGCAGGAAACGCAACGAGTAAGCCTGGTAGGGCACCCGATTATGCAGTTTAAAATTTGAATGTGGATATCACAATGATGGGCTACCTATGATCAAGGTAGGGAAGCCATTTATTATTCCGTGGGCTGCCATCCGCTGCGTCGGCCTGTCATGAGCATTCATCGGTGTTCATGGGACACGGAATAATAAATGGCTTCCCTACCTTGATGGTCTTTTCCCACAATTCAGGTATCCAGAATATTTATTGAAACTGTATAACCGGGTACTCCACCAGATTTGCAACACTTATCATCAAATATCAGGGCTTTCCAATCAGTGGGGGCAATAGTCCCGTCCCAGTACGCTCCGACAATGGTTGCTTGCTTACGCTCATCGGAACGTGAGTATTGCCCCCACGGTTCCAATTCTAATTCCTCAGCGCCTTCGGCGCTTCGCAAGCCTGGTTTTGGTGTGAGTGGTGCCTGGGCGGCGGTCGCCGCC
>JACDAE010000114.1 GCA_013695595.1 Ktedonobacteraceae bacterium
CCCGATGCACGTACGGACCCACGCTTCCAATATCCCGCCGCAGCTCGTAGTGAGGGTCTGGTCTCTGTACTCAGTGTACCGCTAGAAGTACAAGGAAAAGCTATCGGTATCATGCGCGTCTATACGGGTGTCGAGACGACTTTTAGCGACAAGGATGTGCAATTCCTTTCCGTCCTCGCCAGCCTTGCTGCGCTCTCAATCGAGAATGCACGCTTATACGAAAACGTAAAAGATTCGTATAGTGGTGTCGTCGCAGCCTTCTGGGGCTCCTATCTGCCCTCATAATCCTGGTTTATAAAGAGAACGGGCGAAAATGGTCTGTATGCATTTTCGCCCGTTCTCTTATAGCTCTTCTGCCTCAGTGTTTGCTACCTGGCCCCCTCTGCTTCGTATTAACAATAACAAGGGTAAATTTATAATTTTCGATCATCCCTGATAAATGTCCTATCGTGGGAGAAAACATCCTGGCATTCCCTTACATTAACAGATATACGGAGCATATCTTGATGAGCATGCACCATCTCAATAAATATACACCGATCCCTCTTCTCTGTATTGGCCTGCTGCTCTTTTTCACTGCCTGTCAGAGCACGACGACAGCAAGCCCAAAAGCAGTAAAAAGTACACCACCTGCCCAGGTAATCCTACCAGCTCCAAAGCCGACACCAACGCCAGGTAAGTGGGCCACCCAACCGACGCCAACGCCTATTTTGCACTATACAACTCCAACACCAGTATCATCTGGCGTGTCATCCGCTGCCGTGAATAATACGCAAAAACCAGTCCTGGCCTTTTATTATATGTGGTATAAGCCTGCCACCTGGTCATTATCTACCATGTCGGATCTACCAGTCACACAGTATACCTCTAGCGATGATGCGACGATCGACCGCCAGTTGCAAGAGGCCAGCGCGGCAGGTATTACCGGCTTTATCAGTTCCTGGTGGGGGGCCGGCGATCCAACCGACCAGAATCTCACGAAGCTCCTTGCGCACTCCGCAACATTGGAGAGCACCACGCATATCCATTTTGCATCTTCGATCTACTTTGAGAGCGACGCACCCGCCCTACAGGGGACCGCCAAGATCGTGAGCAGCCTGCGTTACCTTATGACAAATGACGCCAATGACCCGCATTTCTTTCATTGGCAGGGCAAGCCCGTCTTCTTTTTCTGGGATCCGCTGGGTGGTGGACGCACACTCGCACAATGGGCCTCTATTCGCCAGCAGGTTGATCCCAATAATACTACGATCTGGTCAGCTGAGGGGGTCAATATGAACCTGTTGAGTGTTTTTGATGGCATTCACCTCTTCAGCGGCGGATATTGGGGCATTCAAAATAATACTATGAACCAGGTGGATCAAGGCTTTCGCACACAGATCAACACGTATAATCAGACGCACAAAACGCAGAAGATCTGGGCGGCGGGCGTCGTTCCCGGCTTCAACGATGCGAAAGTGCCTGGCCGCACCAATCATGTCATCGTCGCACGCAATAGTGGCGCAACCTATCGTGCAAGTTGGGCGGGAGCTATCTCCAGTGCCCCTGATTGGATCACCATCACCAGCTTCAACGAATGGTTCGAGGGTTCAATGATCGAGCCGAGCGTGACGTATCAATATCTTTATATGAGCATCACGCAACAATATGTCAAACAATGGCGGGGATAATCAAAACATTACGGGGGAAGCGGCGGGCTTATAAATCGCGCCCCTACACCCGCGTTGGGAATGTTTTGGGTATTTTGCATGTTGCGTGTTTACATACGTTGTACGATTAATGCCATATAATATTACCCAACGCAGGTGTAGGGGCGCGATTTATAAGCCCGCTGTCTCCCCCATCGATAGTTTCATGACCTCATCATATATCATTTCAGCCTCCATCAATGCTTCTTGCAGGCGTACATTATTGGTACCTATCATTCCCAGAAGTGCGTATATCCTCTCCACAAATCCTTCTGGGCATTTATTGAAAGAAGCAACATCCGTCGCCAGTCTTTTCTCGCTAATATAGTACGTCTCATTCAAGGCATACAATACCTGCACCAGACAATGAATGGCTCGTGCCAGACAGCTCGCAACCATGTACACTTCCCCACGTGCGGCAGGCTTGCGTGTGTTATCAAGCGTAAAGCGAGCATTCCAGAGGAAACTCTTGATGATAGCTTGCTTGAGTGCAGGCGGGTAGACGGCAACCTTTGCCTTGAGGGGTGCAATAATCGCATCGGGATCATAGAGTGGGCGACAGATCAGCGTCTCTGTACAATACATAAAACTATGAAAACCATAGGCGGGTTGTTGCCAATAATCGGAGTGAATAGTGCCAGCATTGCATTCGTCGAGGGTGGATGAGACAAAATCGATGTTGCGATAAAGAAAATCGACGCGCTGGCCCTCAATTGTCAGCCACGCGCCCCCATTGACCCATGTGCCCCAGCCACCCAGGTCAGTTACAACGGGATCGGGCGTATCGTTGAGCTGTGCCGCAATGGTGCTGAGATGCGCAATGTCCAGGGGTTGATCCGCATAATAATAGAGGCCAAGATCGAGATCCGAATCGGGTCGTTGTGAGCCGTTCGCGTACGAGCCGCCCAGGACGATGGCTTTGAGGTTGTGAATGGCCTTGAGGGCGTTGGTGAGCTGGTGTAGAAGGTGTTCGTGGTGCATCTCTTTCCCCGGAAAATTTGTTAGTATGGATTAATAGCATTGTGTAATTGGTGGCGTGTTCAGATAAATTAGCTATTATCTATTTAGTAATAGAACCGATAACAAATAGTATGTCAAATATAACACGGGCCTTTCATCTGAAATAGACGCCGGGAGATAGCTGTATAGTTGCTCAACATGATATAATAACTCTTACCTCACTATAGATGTAGAAAAATATAAGTACGTATAAGTTGCAGGATGTAGATTTATATCCAGACATAAAAGATTAAATATGGCAGAAGATTATGAGATTGTAGCACCTGAACCAGGTGCACTTATCGAGTCGCTAAGAGCATTCGGTTACACGCCTCAAACAGCTATTGCGGACTTGATTGATAACAGTATCACGGCAGGTGCAAGGAACATCTGGGTATATTTTACCTGGAATGGCGATGGTTCTTATATCACTGTACGTGATGATGGTAAAGGTATGACATCGGAGGAACTGGTAGCTGCTATGCGTGCAGGAAGCCAGAATCCTCGCACTCGGCGTGGTCGTAAAGATCTTGGGCGTTTCGGTCTAGGTCTGAAAACAGCCTCATTTTCTCAATGCCGTATCTTAACAGTTGCCTCTAAAGTATCAGGATCGTCTATCACAACCAGAAGGTGGGATCTTGATTATGTAGGCCAGACATCAGAGTGGCGCTTACTGCATGAAACCGCTTCTGGCTCAGAACAACGAATTTCAGGACTCAAAGATCAGGAAAAGGGTACACTGGTTCTCTGGGAGTGTATGGATAGAATTGTCAGTGATGACAGGGTGGATGACCAGAAAGCTGAGAGACGTTTTCTTAGCCATATAAGTAACGTTGAGCAACACCTGGGCATGGTATTTCATCGCTTTATTGATGATCTACAGGGAATTACTATTCACATAAATGGTCATCAAATTAGTTCGTGGGATCCTTTTCTAAGTAGCGAATCCACAACGCAACCCTTACAAGAAGAGCGTTTACACTTGCATGATGATGTTGTCAGGGTTCGTCCATATGTACTTCCCCATCACTCAAGGCTCTCGGCAGCAGCACACGACCGAGGCGGAGGTCCCAGGGGCTGGAATACACAGCAAGGTTTTTACATTTATCGTAACCGACGTTTGCTACTTGCAGGCGATTGGCTGGGATTGGGTATGCGAAAGGAAGAACATTACAAACTTGCTCGTATTGCAATTGACCTACCTAATTCGATGGACCATGAATGGGATATAGATGTTAGAAAATCACGTGCTCGACCGCCAGGCATTTTACAGGAAGATCTCCGTCGTATAGCTCGCATCACCAGAGAACGTGCTGTTGACGTATATCGCCATAGGGGTAAGGTACTATCACGAAAAACTTCCGGAAATGACATATTCATCTGGAACAGGGAATTGAAAAGTGGAAGAGTCAAGTTTCGAATCAACCGTGAGCATCCATTAATAGCGGACTTGCTCCAATTTTCAGTTCAAGAAGATCGGAAGAGAGTGGAAACACTGCTGCGACTGATTGAAGAAACAATCCCGGTGCCACTTATTACTCTAGAAAACTCTGAGCATCCAGATAAGGAATTTGTCCCGTTTGAAGGGTCTCCACCTTCGGAAATGCTCGGAATTCTTAAAGAGGTTTATATATCTTTAAGGCGAAGCGGTATTCCATCCGACGAGGCAAAGGAACGCTTGATAGCACTTGAGCCATTTCAAGAGTTTAACGAACTTGTTATGGCTTTACGTGATGATGAAATGATGGGAGAGGATTTATGACTACAGTAGATTCAGATAAAAAGATTATTGGTATTACCCTTCAATCATTGGGAGAAGGAACCTTACCAACTACGGAAATGATCCGTGAAATGGTATATATGGCAGTGGAAATGCTCCACAAGACGAAACAGATTCCAGACAACGAAACTATTGAGATAGATAGGTTGGTAAGAGAAATAGAAACCCTCTGTGACGTTTTTGTTCCTACTATGTCTACCCTTGACGATATGCGTGATCATCAGGAATGGTTATTTTCTCGTCGTGCAGAGGTAGATTGGCGATTCTGGGAACGATATCAACGATATTTGAAAGAGGAGTCTAAATTGCCTCCACAAGCAACGCGACGACTTGATGAGATAACCGATCAGATTCTCAGTAGGCTGGAAAATCCTCAACGACCTGGACCTTGGGACCGACGTGGTATGGTTGTAGGTCAGGTTCAATCAGGTAAAACCTCTAACTACACAGCTCTAATTTGCAAAGCTGCTGATGCAGGATACAAGCTTATTGTGGTTCTTACAGGGCTACATAATAGTCTACGAAGTCAAACACAACAACGTCTTGATGAAGGTTTTTTAGGCTTTGATACGCAAAAACGTGGATTGTTTGATCCTAATAATGTTCGCCTTGGTGTTGGTCGCCTTAGGGGAACAAAACTGTACCTTGTCCACTCCTTAACTAATAGTGCTGATAAAGGTGATTTTAGTCTAACCGTTGCTAATCAAGTAAATGTTATGACTGGGGGAGCTGACCCTGTACTTTTAGTAGTCAAAAAAAACGCTTCAGTACTTAAAAATCTGTTAAAATGGGCAACTATCCTCCAATCAAGCAGCCATGACGGCTCACACAACCAAGTACATGGAATACCACTGCTTCTGATTGATGATGAAGCGGACTGTGCCTCAATTAATACTAATCCCATACTTGATGAAAATGACAATCCTGATCCTGAGATGGACCCAACGACAATAAATGGGTTGATACGTAAATTGTTAAATAGTTTTGAACAGTCAGCCTACATAGGATATACAGCTACCCCTTTCGCTAATATTTTCATTACAGACAAAGTTACCAACAAAGAATTTGGTGAAGATTTGTTTCCTCGTAGTTTTATCATTGACCTTCAACCTCCTTCCAACTATTTTGGTCCAGTAAAACTTTTTGGTCTTTCTCATGATTCTAATCTAGATCAAGAAGACACTTCAGGTCTGTCACTTATCCACCGCATTGATGATTATACAGAATGGATGCCAGATAAACATAAAAAGGACCATCAGCCAGGAGCATTGCCTCAATCCGTCAAGCAAGCAATAAAAACATTCGTTCTTGCATGCGCAATTCGGCGTGTTCGTGGACAAGTGAACGTACATAACTCGATGCTTATTCACGTTACCAGATTCACAGCAGTACAGTCTCATATTACTGAACAGGTATCGGAAGAACTTTCTTTCCTTCAGAAACGCCTTCGATACGGCGACGGGCACTCGCCATATCGAATTGTTGATGAACTTAGGGAAATCTGGGATACCGACTTTAAGCCAACAATGCAACAATTCAGTGAACCAGACCTCGTTTCAGTAAGTTGGAATCAAGTGGAAAAAGAACTATATACTGCGGCTTCAAAAATTGAAGTTAGAAAAATCAATGGTACGGCCAAAGATGCTTTGCAGTATGTTGAACATAAAGACGGACTTAGTGTAATTTGTATAGGTGGTGATAAGCTTTCGCGTGGGCTTACGTTGGAAGGATTAAGTGTCAGCTATTACTTGCGAGCATCTAAAATGTACGATACTCTTATGCAAATGGGCCGTTGGTTTGGATACCGTGCAGGTTATACCGATTTATGCCGTCTATATACAACCTCAGAGTTGGTTGGCTGGTATCGCAATATTACTGCTGCTGATGAAGAATTGAGAGAGATGTTTGAGGATATGGCCATACAGGAAAAAACACCAGAGGACTATGGTTTAGGTGTAAGAAAACATCCAGACGGATTGATGATCACTGCAGCCATTAAAATGCGCAGCGGGAAAACATTGACAGTGTCATACTCGAATCATATCGTCGAGACCGTAGTTTTTTTTGAAGATATGCAAGTCAATCAACAAAATCTTTTAGCAACTGAACGGCTTATTCAAGAAATAGATATGAGATATCAGCGAAGCAGTGATAAAAATTATATCTGGAGGGGGGTTCCAGGTGAAGTAATTTTGGATTTTCTGGCAGATTACACTACGCATGAAGCGGCAAGAACCGTTCAGTCATCCAACCTTAATAGGTATATCAGAACGCGAATAGCAGATCATGAGCTTGTCGAATGGACAATCGCATTGATTTCGAAACGCTCAAATGAGGAGGAAAATTCTTCCTTTAACATAGCTGATCTTGTCGTCGGACTAACAAAACGGCACAGACTAAACGGCAATGATTCATCAGACTCTATATACAGAATACGCCGCCTTGTAAGTCCAAGCGACGAATGGATCGATTTCTCAGAAGAAGAGTTTAAGCAGGCAATAGAAGAGACACATAGTGCATGGAAAAAAGATCCTGGCAAATCTAAAAGTAGTGAACCCCCAAAGTTGCCTTCAGGCACAATTGGACGACGAATACGCCCCAGCAAGCGGGGACTTTTACTGCTCTATACACTAAAGTACGACCCAGAAGCATCTTCTATGGAAGGTATTCCCATTATAGGATTTGCAATTAGTTTTCCAGAAAGTGATCGAGGAGAAAAAGCAGCGGTAGAATATGTAGCAAATAATGTCTGGCAGCAAGAACTAAGAGGCAATTTATGACCTATAAGGAGATCTGGCAATCACTTGAGGCTTCTCCATACGTAAAGCAGGAGGGATATCCTAGACGAAGAATAAAGCTACATTCAGTCTGTGGTCTCTTTTTAGCTGTTGCAAAACCATCTGATCAGCATATACTACAAATTAAGTTGTCAAAGGTTCCAAGCACGATGATAGGCAACATACTTTCTGCTCGTGGTATTGAAGTAACGATAATTCATGATGAAGAAGAAAAGAATAAGTTAATACTCCAATTGATATTGAAAGAGCGCAATTTTGATAGTATCTTTGATGCACTTATCAACGATATCATTGAAGTTGTCGCGAGTGCAAAGTCTGAGACAATAGCCATTGCCGCATTTGTTAGTCGCTTACGTCATTGGCAAAAATTTCTAGAACAAGTTGGTCCAGATGGACTAAGCCGAGAGGTACAACAAGGTCTCTATGGAGAACTCTGGTTCCTACGAGAACGATTGATACCTCTTGTAGATCCATATCCTGCTTTATTAGCCTGGGCAGGACCCAGTGGGGCACATCAGGATTTTTTGCTAAAGTCATGTGCAATTGAGGTGAAAACCACAGGTACAAAAGAACCTCAGCAACTAATAATTCAAAGTGAACGCCAGCTTGACGATACTGGCTTAGCAGCACTTTTTCTCTTTCATTTATCTATAGATGCACGTGAAGGTGTGGGAGAGTCTCTAATCATGATTGTTGAAACTTTAAGAGATTTACTTAAAATTGATACTGCTGCATTAGAGTTGTACGAAGATCGATTACTTGATGTTGGTTTTCTGCAATCACAAAGCCCACAATACGAAAGAATTGGATATAATGTTAGAAAAGCCTACCTTTTCTGGGTCAAAGATGCCTTTCCACGTATTGTCGAGGCTGATCTAAAGCCTGGGGTAGGTTCGGTGCGGTATTCCATTGCAGCCTCTGAATGTCGTCACTTTACAGTAACTGAAGATGAATTCAAATCCCAACTGATAGGATTCAGACATGGCAAATAGCGAAGAATTGAATGAGTTTGCAACACAAATACGACAAGAGATCATTGCTATAATAGAAGCTGAAGGTAACGATAGATTATATCCTGAAGCCTTCACACAGTATGTGATCGACTACCTTGTTGATGCTGGCATTCTGGAAGATGGCAAAGAATGCCATTATAAAGCTATAGGCATTGAGGTAAG
>JACDAE010000116.1 GCA_013695595.1 Ktedonobacteraceae bacterium
TTACCAATCAACGGACTAGTGACATCGCCCAGGACGTTTGTATTATCTACCTTTATATCAGATTTATTTTGGGCAGGCGTCAAAAGTTGCGTTGCAAGCAAGACCAGAAGTGCAACATTCACAACGCTAATTACAATAAAAAGCGTGACATGCTTGCGAGAGCCTTTTTTACGGCCAGCAACCTCTGGTTCGGAAGGGCCATCAGACGAAATACGTTCAACTCCCATAATTCCTCTTTAGCTTCTCCTTCTCTACTGGGAAATAGTACAGACCAGATTATGAAGGGAGAGCCTGATACCCAACTTGCAGGGTAGAGAGAGCACCTTACAATGACCTGAACATTTTAGGAGACATAAACTAATCAAGAGGCGATATTTTACTCTCTATCTGTAAAATTTGGAATTCCGTAAACAGAGTGGCCCATTAGGGCAAAACCGCTGAAAAGCCTAAGGGGCAACAACGACGCGAACCGTCAGACTTGCCTGGTCCAACGTGTGCTTCCACAATACCATGCCATCGCTCAGACGGACAACACTAATGGTTCCGCCATTCGCAAGCGGAGTGATATAAGCAATATTTCCACGTACGGTTGCAGGTAAAGCCGGGCCCACCGGTATCGCCAGTGATTTACCTGTCCTGCTACCAGTGTGGAGATCATATGTTTCTAGAGAAGGCTTGCCACTCTCGCTCGAATAAAGGACATACAAATTCTGTCCGCTAACCTGAACTACATCTCTAGCACAGAGGCCTGAAGCACTGATACACGAATTGGTCATTTTCGTGACAATCGAACCATTTGTCGCGTTGATAACATATGCCAGTGTGTTATCGTCATTTGGACTGCGTTGGACCAGGAATACTCCACTGGGCAACCTGACTTCTGAATCTGGGAGCGCGAGCGAAAGAAAACCATCCAATCTCCATTGCTGCCGACCGGTCCTGACATTAAACGCGTAGACGTGAGGAGGTGGAGTATGTCCAGATGCATCTGTCGGTGGCTCATCTGTATCCGCGTAGAGTTGGTTTCCCTGGACATGAAAGTTTCCAAAGGCTTGATATGCCGATGATGCCTGCTGCTTCCAGATAAGCTTACCATTGCTTGCCTGAAAAGCATAGAGATAGTTCATTGAAGCATCATAGACGACATCGCCCACCGCTTTTGTGGCAATTGGGAATTCGTATCCTTTCTGAGGAACTGCTTCTGTATAGTGCCAGCGTTCTGTTCCGTTTGCGGCGTTGAGGGCGTA
This sequence comes from Ktedonobacteraceae bacterium, assembly GCA_013695595.1. Lineage (GTDB taxonomy): Bacteria > Chloroflexota > Ktedonobacteria > Ktedonobacterales > Ktedonobacteraceae > JACDAE01. The sequence goes on from JACDAE010000116.1 coordinate 1,248, forward strand.
GAGGCTCGCGTTGGCAACCTTCAAGTAGAGAGTATCTTCGTTAAGGATATAACTTACACCTTTAGCTGCCGCCGTATAATGCCACTTTTCCACTCCACTCCGCGCATCATAGGCAAAAAGTGTTCCATTGTTTTGAGGCAGCATAAAGATGGTGTTACCCATGATACCTGAGTGAACAACCTCCCCTGAAGGCTGTGTCTTTTTCCAGAGGATGGTGCCATTGCTGGCCGTAAGTGCGTAAAATGTCGACCCATACCCATCAGTTGAAAGCAAAACCGTTCCATCTACCACCCAGAGACCATAGTTAGATTGCACAGTATCATTGATTGGTCGTTTCCAGATGACAGAGCCGTTTTTTTCACTGAGTTTATAGACATTGTGCGTATCCGCACTATAGACATTTTGTTGGATGTCGGTGATTCTGGTAGGTGATACTGACGTATGTTCCTTTGAGGGGCTACCTGTTTGACTACCGTTTGGTGCGTGGCGCACCATATTTGTGATCAGCAGCAAGCTTCCGACGATCAAACCAATAACGATTGCCGCTGCCAGGGTATTCAACCAGCGATATGCAGGTCTTCTTGTGATAGGACTAGAAGGTATATGCATAGGAATGTCCCTTTTTCTTTGTTGATTGACAGATTCAATAGCTTCTTCTGACGCGTGATGCGATTGTGTAGAACCGGTTCTAGCGCTTGCAATTCTGAGTCTGGCTCGTTCGAGAGAGTTTCTATCTTCTGGCGAAATTTCCAGACGATAGATGTGTTGTAGAGTCTCAACGAGCCGCTTATCTGTGGAAGCAGGCGTGCACAGTTCTGTATTGAGCGTGTTGGTCATATTACTCAATTGTTCAATCCGCTCATCTACAGTATCAGGTTTGAAGTATTCTTTTTCGTTCATCGCGCCTCCTTCCGTTCCTCATAAATCTTACGCAGGAGATTCATAGCGCGTGAAATGGTGGTGCGGACAGCCGATTCCCGTTTGCCTATAATCGATGCGATTTCTGCGCTGCGCAGGCCATGACCAAAACGTAGCAGCATGACTTCCTGATGTCTGGGAGGCAGGCGCTTCAGGAGGGCAAGGGTCTGACTGTCTGCTTCTTGTCGGAGCAGGGTCCCGAACAGACCCTGCTCTTCATCTTCGTAGACCGTTTCGCTGATCTGCTCCAGGGGTATGTTATACCGTCTCGTTGATTTGCGGTAGCTATCGACGACTTTGTTGCGCGCGACACGCCATAACCACGATACCTGCTCTTTTTCGGAGAGCTGTATAAACGTTGGCGCTTCTAGCGCGGCAAGAAATGTCTCCACCAGGATATCCTCAGCATCCTCCCGCGAAGACGTATGTTGATGCACATAGGTGAAAATGGTGGCGGCATAGCGCTGGTAGAGCATATCAGTGACCGAGTCATCCTCTGGCTCAATTTTTGCTTGGTGCATAAAACCTCTGTATACATGATCTCTCGCTATACCATATCGTTTTAGCGCAAAAAAATGTTACACTCCTCTTTCTACACAACCCAAATTTACAAATGCAAACAGTATTTGGATTGCCCTCAAACATGGTTCTGTCTGAGACCTCCTCATGAAGCACTGGCCCTTCCTGTGCCACTTTGTATCGATATATCAAAGAGGCTGATGCGCTCAACTAATTGTCAAATTCCCGATCACGGAATGGGAATTCCAAAATTTACACCCTATCGATTTGAGAAACATACATTTTCTCTATAAGGACATAAACTCATATATTTACTATAAACCCCTATTCGAGACTGAACAATTCAGATTAAACCGTATCACCTTCCCATTCTGTTTTTGTATATGTTATAATATGAATGTAAAGTATCTCCTATTATTCATAAAGAGAAATTTATCTCTTTAGAAAGGGTTTTCCATGCCAGCCACTTCGATCACTACCCAGGCGGCTATTCGTACGCGAGCAATGCTTGCTATTAATGAATCTTTGACTGCTTTAAAAGCCATCAAAAATGGTAACAAACTTTGTATGGAAAACATATCGCCAGAGGCTCGTACAAGCTTACAAACCTGGTCTAAGAAGGAACAGGATCAAACGCTCAGTTGGTGGGTTTAATTCATGCTTGATGCTTTCGCCGAGCTTCTGCCATCTCAGAAGCTCTTGCAGGAAGCCCTCCTGAAGCTCTTAGAAAACGTATCACCTCCTTTACAAGGCGACACCATAGTAGCATTAACTGGGAAGAATAAACTTCTTTCTTCTTCTCAGGAGACGCTTCCCGCAGGTATCTGGCCACTCATGACCTTCTTGATGGCTCAGTATCTGCAACCTGATGCTGACTTACAGCTTGCCATAAGTACAGCTCTGGCGGTCGAGTGTCTTCTTTGTGCATTTGACATCCTCGATGATATAGAAGATGGTGATATAACACCAATCCTCCAGACTCTCGGCTCGGCAAGGTCGCTAAATGTCGCCACTGCGCTCCTTATGCTTGCACAAAGATCTCTCTGCGCTCCTTCTCCATCCCAGACAGACCAACGCTGGCGCGTGTGGGATACATTCATAGAAAACGGCCTCCTCGCCTGTGGTGGACAACATCAGGATCTGCTTGCTGAACAGCAACCAGTAGAACATTTTCAGGCAGAAGATGCTTTGATGATTGCTGAGACAAAGTCTGGCTCACTTATGCAGCTTGCATGCCTCCTTGGAGCATTAAGCGTTGAGGCATCGGAAGAGATCTGCACTATTGTTGCTGAAATGGGTCTGGCGTTAGGCGTAGCTCACCAATTGGATAATGATGCACATGATCTCTCTACTGCTCTACAAGCTTCTTCGATCACAACTAAAGACCTTCCTCCTGTCAAATCAGATTTGCGTCGGGGGAAAAAAACATTACCAATCATTCTCGCCGCTCAACAAAAAACCCTTCAGGACAACTCCATTCCTGCCGATACTAGAAACAGGGACTTATTGCAAGAGGGCATTGTGGCAACCTGGAGCGCGTGCCTGGTCTATCGCACACAAGTACGCTCTTCTCTCAATCTCCTGACAGCTATAGTACAGCGTCCACTTTCACCTGCATTAAAATGCCTTATCGGACTTACAGAATAAACGTCTCTGACCGGTTGGAAGTCGACGAATATGGAAGAAACTGCGTTTCTGGGAGGAACATAGACCATCTATGCGTATCAAACAGATCTTTCCTATTGCACACATGAAACGGCAATTCATCGTTCCATTGCTTCTTGCCTGCTATGGGGGCCTGTTTCTGCTCGATGGGCACGTATTTTTTGCGCGGACAGCCTCCTTTTCATCGTCCATCGCATTATGGAAACAACTTGGCTTCTCAGCCCTCTCAGCCTTTCTGTTCATAGCAGTTGGCACACTCGTCTGGCTCTATGCACGCAACCGGGCGGTCTCCTGGCTATTGCTATGGTTTTGTGGTTCCATGATGGTCTCCTTCATCGTTTCTCCGGCAGCAACGGAGAATGATCCCACATTTTCGGCTATTGGGGCTGTGAGTAGTGGGCACGCATTACTCGCATTTGCACTTCTTTTACTCTCTTTTCCACATAATTTCCTGGCGGACACACTCTATCGCAAGGTGACGAGGGTCTATCTGGTAATGCTCCTGCTGGGTCTCTTTGTCCCACCGCTCTATGCATTTTTTAAGTATATTCGCATCTTGCCCTTACCTGGATGGATCCTTTTAGGTTACTATGGTTTTTATCTCTTTGTCATCGCAGGTATCCTGGTAACAATCATTGCTTCCTATCGCCTGGCAACTACGACACGCCAGAAACATCAACTGCGCCTGTTTATGATGGGTGTGATTCTTGCGTTTGCGCCGGCGCTTCTGCTTACAATACTTCCCTCTGCACTCACACTCCCGAAACAATACATCGTTGATAGCCAGATCAGCACGATCTCTCTTGTCCTCTTACCACTTAGCCTTGGTTATTCGATTCTGCGTTACGAAATTATGCTCTTCGATTCTACATTACGTAATGCGGCCTCCTGGATTCTCGGAACACTAGGATTGGGCTTCGTTATCTATCTCCTGATTCTGGCACTTGGACGTATGGGCTGGATCTTCAGTAGTACGACACTCATTGCAATCATCCTGGTAACCTTCTGCGGCCTCTTTACATGGCAGGGCATGCACTTCTTTACAGATCGCTTCTTTTTCACAGATCAGGCATTCTATCATCGTGCTATTGACCACCCAGACGTTCTGAATGCTGATCGCACCAATGTTCACACGGTAGCACATATTTTGGGAGGCGCAGTAGCACGGCTCTTTGATGTGCCACACTCTTGCTTATTCGTGCTTGATGAAAGCAGCGGGCGCTACTATTTCATCACAGAGACGATCGAGGAACGTCACGGATCAGTGGGACAACAAGAGCTTCTACGCCAGATGAAGTGTCAGATAAATGATGAAGGAACTGCGTGGCTTGATGCAGACCATCCGCTTCTTCACTACTTGCAATCGATGACACATCCCCTGCCATTATATAAGGCACTCAATAGAGACTTTAAGCGGCCTGATAATAGAGATACAGATCACGTACAATCGACACGTGATCCGCTGATCGCCCCCATTTTTGCTCAGGGCACTATGATTGGCATTATTGCTGTGAGTGCACGTTCTGATCAACCTTATGCTGGACCCGATTGGGAAGCATTGCATCTTTTACAAGCTCGCCTTGCTCCAATATTAGAAACAGCTCGCCTTTATGAACTGGCACATCGGCGAGCAGAGATAATGAACGCGCTCTACAGCAGCAATCGCTCAGGCACCTTGCTCTCTTCCGAAGAACTGCGCACAACCTTTGCACAATGCGCCGCAGATGTCTTTTCTGCTGGCGCAGAGTTCTGGCTCTACGATGAGCGCTCACACGAACTCAGGTGCAGTACCCATCAAGGCACCGGGCCACACCTCCTTGCAAGCGATCTTCTAACTGATATCGAACGGACAGCTCTGACACCATGGTTCTCCTCAGGATCAGCCACCTCCACCAGGCCTACATGGATACCTGAGATAGCCACCCTTCCGACCTCATTTGCGTGTTTACCATTGGAATGCGGGCAACATCAACTCGGCCTCTTTGTTTTAACCTTTTCTGACACTCACTACTTTTCTATCGAGGAGCAGCGAGATCTCCTTCAACTGGCAAGTACCTATGCATCCGAGATCGATCACGCCAGTATGACCACCGAACTCTATGCAGCATATGAACGGCAAAAGGAACTCGATCGTTTGAAAGATGAGTTTATTATTACAGCTTCACACGAACTACGCACTCCACTTACATCGGTCCAGGGCTTCATTGATCTGCTCATTAATTATAATGATACCCTGGATGACGAGAAACGTACCCACTTTTTGACGATTGCACAACATGAGTGCGATGAGTTAGTTCATCAAGTCAATATGATGCTGGAGGCCGGCAAGGCACAAACTACCGCTAAATTCGTCAAAGTACAACCTGTCTCTTTAAACGAAACACTCACTCAGGTACGGGAAACGCTGGCACCTACCTTGATAGAGGAAAAACGTACCCTCGATCTGGTTATTCCATCGTCGCTTTCCGTTCTTGCAGACCAGATGTATCTAAAGCAGGTCTTTTCCAACTTATTGACAAATGCTCTCAAATACTCACCACATGGTAGCCCCTTAAAGATCTGGACCGAACAACAAGAAGAGAATACGCTCATCGTCCATGTACAGGATCAGGGAGCCGGCATCCCTCCGAATGCGCAAAAACATATATTTGAACGTTTCGTGCGCCTTGAGCGTGATATGAACAGCCCGGTACGCGGTGTTGGATTGGGGCTTCCCTTATGTAAGCATCTTCTTGAGGCTATGAATGGGCAGATATGGGTAGAAAGTACTGGAATGTCTGGAGAGGGTAGTACGTTTTCTTTTTCGCTTAAAATCCCGGTCCAGGAACAAAAAGCAGAGAAGGCTACGAAGGCCGAACTGAATCAAGTTATTGCTCATTATTAATGCAAATGCCGAGGCAAGGAGCCGCTTCTCACGTCCACTTACCTCGGTATTATCTGGTCATGCAGTCATCGTATTCTGACGTTTTTGTGGCTTCTGCGCTTTATATTCGCCAAACAGAGCAACCATTGCCGTATTAAATGCGCCCAGATCTTGCGGGCTACGGCTACTTACCCAGTTAAGATCGCGTACCATCTCCTGATCAACCCAGTTGGCACCAGCGTTGCGAATGTCGTCTTGAATCGTCTGATAGCTTGTCAAAGTGCGACCCTTCACAAGACCAGCAGAGATAAGCAACCAGGGCGCATGACAGATGACGGCGATAGGTCTACCACTGTTATCGATCTGCTTCACGAAGTCTTGTGCCTTTGGATTCATGCGCATGAAATCAGCATTCAGTGCACCTCCTGGCAGCAGTACAGCATCGAAGTTGTTCGGATTAGCCTGGTCCAAAGTCATATCAACATTGAATGTATCTGCCTTCTGATCATGATTCACCCCTGTGATCTGTCCTGGCTCAGGAGAGATGATGGTCGTCGTAGCACCAGCCTGCTCAAGCGCTTTTTTAGGCTCGGTCATTTCAGCCTGCTCAAAGTCTGTTGAGACAAGAATAGCAACACGCAATCCATCTAATTTATTACCTTGCATAGTAAGTTCCTTTCTTTATGTTTGCAAAGATTACATTATTGAGTAATTGTAGGCACTCAAAGTACACGAATTGGAGAGAATTTTCGTTTCTCAAGCATTGGGAGAGGGAAAAATATAACCTCTAGTGTATTTCCTTATCGATACTCATCGCGTCTGCTTGGGTCACTACGCCGATGCAACGACATTTGATAGAGCACACGCCCCTCCCCCAAAACGTACAAACCAGATCACCGCTGAATAAGGTTTGATCTTTCATGCTAAAATAATAGAGCTAACTGCAAAATAGCATCTTCTTGCTAAAACTAACGTAGCCAAAAGGAAACCTCATTATGTCAGGATCAAACCACCTTTCCATAAAACCGAAAAAGATCGCACGCATAGCGCTGGGTATTTTTTTTATTGGCGCTTCTATACCTCATTTCACCGCTCCCGATACAGAGCTACAGATCATCCCTCGCTCTCTACCATTACGCCGGACCGCGTTGTATATTAGTGGTGTATTTGAATTACTTGGTGGTATAGGGGTCCTTATTCCACGTTTTCAGCGTGCAGCAGGCTGGGGATTGGCCGCTTTGTTGGTTGCCATCTTTCCCGCCAATATCTACCACACGGTACGCGATATTCAAACAGGGAGATTTGCGAAAACACGCGTCTATCACCTGCTGCGTCCACCATTTCAGGGCCTGTTTATCTGGTGGGCGTTATGGTCTACAAGCAAAAAGTAACATAAAGGATATACACCATTGGAAAATAACGAAATGGCTTTGCGCTATGGCTTGAATCCTTATCAGAAGCCTGCACACGTCTTTGTACAGCAGGGACAGCTTCCTTTCAAAGTACTCAGTGGAGCACCGGGCTACATTAATCTATTAGATGCTTTTAATTCCTGGCAATTGGTACGCGAATTAAAAATGGTCCTGGGTCAGCCAGCCGCCGCGTCATTTAAACATGTCAGTCCGGCTGGTGCAGCCCTCGGTGTGCCCCTGAACGATGTTCTACGCCAGTCTTATAGCGTCGAGGATCTTGAGCTGTCACCGCTGGCGACTGCCTATGCTCGTGCGCGTGGGGCCGATCGCCTATGCTCGTTCGGTGACTTTGCAGCGTTAAGCGATATTGTTGATGCACCCACGGCACGTTTGCTTGGTCGCGAGGTCTCGGATGGCGTCATCGCTCCCGGTTATGAGCCTGAAGCGCTGGAGATATTGCGCAAGAAGAAGCAGGGAAAATATCTCGTGCTCGAAATAGATCCTACCTACGAGCCTATAGAGATTGAGCGGAGAGACGTTTTTGGCGTCACGTTCGAGCAGCAGCGCAATACACTTATTCCAGATGCTCGTTTGCTGGAAAACATTCCAACGCAGAAGAAAGAACTGACCCCTGAAGCCACACGCGACCTGATTCTGGCAATGATCACTCTCAAATATACGCAATCTAACTCGATCTGCCTCACCTATAATGGACAAACGATAGGCATAGGCGCGGGCCAGCAATCGCGCATTCACTGCACACGGCTGGCTGCTTCTAAGGCAACTACCTGGTACCTGCGTCAGCATCCAGCGGCCCTGCACCTACCCTGGAAGAGTAGCGTCAAGAGGCCCGACAAAGCCAATGCAATCGATCAATATCTGCGCGATGACCTGACGCCCGCTGAAGAGAAGGAATGGGAAACATTTTTTTCGCAGGTTCCTGTGCGCCTTGAGGCGCAAGAAAAAGAGGAATGGCTGAGCAATTTACAGGGAGTTACGCTGGGGTCCGATGGCTTCATTCCCTTCCGCGATAATATCGATTGCGCTTCCCGCTATGGTGTCTCCTATGTTGTGCAGCCAGGCGGCTCGTTGCGCGATGGGGATGTGATTGCAGCATGTGATGAATATGGTATGTTGATGGCATTCTGTGGGGTACGTTTCTTCCATCATTAAGAGGGAGTGTTGGTAAATGGGGTAGGGGCGTCACCTTGGGTGCGCCCGGTTCCCAATAAACACTGTCGCTGGCACGCGGGCGCACCCAAGGTGATGCCCTTACCCCATTTACCCCTAAAGGACGCAGATCCAAAACTTTTTCTCTCTTTCATTTTTTCATGCAAGTGGTATACTCTCTCCATCAGATGTTTCTTCGCATAAAAGCGCCTAGATGGCGCATTCATCTCATCTACAAGGAGGCAGTTATGAAACAGCAATCGTTCCAGACCCCCATCCAAAAGACCTGTCACGTCACAAGTATGCTGATTGGAAGAGGTTAATAAAAAAGAAACACCTCTTGAATTAAAAAGGCACTCTACCATAATACGTGACAGTTGAGTTTATTACTTGCCATATTAGCAATGACAGGGAGAAAACCAGCTATGATTCACGTATCCGATTTCTCATCAAACAATGCATCTTTTACAAGCCCTTTTCCTGTTGTCCACTCCATTCTCTCACCAGTTGCCTTGCTTACAGAGATTCTTCCTAATTACGATCTAATAAAGCCGATAAACTGCATCTTTCTAGCACGAGGTGTTAATGATACGTATCTTGTACAAACAGGTACTGAAAAATATATTCTGAGAGTATACACAGCTAACTGGCGCTCAAACGAGGATATTCTCTATGAACTTGACCTGTTGTTGCACCTGCAGAGAAATGATGTGTTGGTATCCACACCGATTGCTCAACGAGATGGAAATTATATCAACATGCTCCATGCTCCTGAAGGGCTAAGGCAGGTCGTCCTCTTTACCTATGCTCCGGGAAAGGCTCTCAATCGGCATGATACAACGGATAGCTATCATCATGGCAGAGCGGTAGCTACTATTCATAATGCGACCGCTTCATTCACCAGCACTCATGCACGAGCTTCGCTGGACCTTTCCTATCTGCTTGATCAATCAATGCAAAATATTAAGCCATTGCTGGCCTATACTTCTGCTGACTGGGGTTACCTACAAGGTTTTGCTGAACGTTTGCGCTCTCAGATAGAACATTTTTCGGCGCAGCGCCTGGACTGGGGAATATGCCATGGAGACTGTCACATGCTCAACGATCATATAAGCAGTGATGCTGTGATCACCTTTTTTGACTTTGATTTCTGTGGGTTGGGTTGGCGTGCTTATGATCTTGCAATAGTGCGCTGGAGCGAGGGATTTTATAAAATGGACCCGGATGATACGCTATGGCAAGCATTCCTCAAAGGATACAAGGAACAAAGGGACATTACAGCGGGAGATCTGACGAGCATTTCAGCATTTGTCGCGCTGCGAGAGATATGGCACATGGCACTTATAGTATGTGTACAATCACGCTCAGGTATGCAGGGTTTTGATAGGTTGATGCAAAGAACAGTTACATTACTACAGGAGTGGGAAAAGGACCAATTCTGACAATATATTCTTTTTTCTCTTCACGGCCCCATTATACAACAATTGTCAACTCTGCACATCGTCCCATTGTACAATTTTTTTCTATGTTTTTTCGTGTATACTTACACTGTAAAAATGAGAAGCACCAGGCGCGATCAAGTCGGCCCATACGATTTTATTCAATTCATTAAACAGTCCTCAAACATTGTCTTCTTGTACGTCAAAACCGGCCACACAAAAGGAGCAAAAGATGTTTTCTTCGGTCAAGCGCTATTTTGCGTTGCTCGTGACCTATCTCAAACCCCAATGGTATAGAACGGTATTGCTAGCAATATTATTACTATCGAGCATTGGCCTTCAATTGCTCAATCCGCAAATCCTCAAAAATTTCATCGACACAGCACTCGCGCAAGGCACTTCGTCCTCGCTTATTTATGATGCATTGCTGTTTACTGGTATTGCGTTGCTGGATCAGATTACCTCGGTGAGCGCAAGCTATCTGAGCACAAATATCGCCTGGACAGCCACGAATCAACTCCGATCGGATCTGGTTGCACATTGTCTTTCATTAGACATGGGTTTCCATAAAGAGCGCACCCCTGGGGAAATGATTGAACGCATTGATGGCGATGTCGATGATCTATCGAACTTCTTCTCGGAATTCGTAGTGAGTCTGCTCACAAATGTACTCCTACTTCTAGGTATCCTGATCCTGTTTTTTACAATTAGCTGGCTTGTTTGCGTAGTCATGAGCGCATTTTCGCTTATTGTCCTGCTCATTCTTATGCGTATGCGCCGTCGCATCACCCCTCTATGGACCGCCGAGCGCCAGATGAGCGCACTATTCTATGGCTTTTTGAGCGAACGCCTGGGCGGAACCGAGGATATTCGCGCAAACGGTGCCACAGCATATATTATGCGCCGCTTCTATATGCTGGTCCGCGAATGGTATCCTGTGCGCAGACGAGCTGTGGTGAACGGTAACTTTATGTTCATTGTGGCGATCTTTACATTCACTCTTGGTAGCGTCCTGGCGCTCGCACTTGGCCTCTATCTCTGGAGCATCGGAACAATTACGGTAGGAACCGTATACCTTTTGTTCTCTTATACCGACAAACTTTCGCAACCACTTCAGCAGATACAGAGCCAGTTGCAAGATCTACAACAGGCCGAAGCATGCATGATTCGCACCGAAGCATTGTTAGGTATCACTACCGCTTTACCTGATGGACAAGAGCATTTTCCACCGCTCAGTGCTGACCAGGAGCAGACAGGCATAGAATTCGAGCGTGTTACATTTGGTTATGTCGCCGATGAACCTGTTATCCATGACTTATCTTTTCTGGTAGAGCCAGGAAAAGTGCTGGGGATAATAGGAAGGACCGGCAGCGGCAAAACAACATTAGCACGTCTGCTTTTTCGCCTGTATGATCCACAGCAGGGGAAGATCTGTATAAACGGGGTGCCGATCCAGAATATACAACTGCGCGAACTACGACGGCGCATTGGCATGGTAACACAGGATGTACAACTCTTTTCGGCCAGTGTCCGCGACAATCTGGCCTTCTTCAATCGCTCCATCTCGGATGAGCATATCCTCAGAGCTATCAATGAGGTAGGACTCTCAGCATGGTATTGCTCTTTGCCTGCTGGCCTGGATACCGTACTGGGCACTGATGGCGAAGGACTTTCAGCAGGAGAAGCACAACTGCTGGCCTTCACGCGTGTCTTGCTCAACGATCCCGCCGTCGTCATCCTTGATGAAGCCTCCTCACGGCTCGATCCCGCCACAGAGCACATTATTGAGCAAGCTATCGAGAAGCTCTTCGCCGGTCGTACCGCTATCGTTATCGCTCACCACCTGGCGACTATTCAAAGAGCCGACAACATTCTGATTATTGAAGATGGGCATATCCTTGAACAAGGAGAGAGAGAAACATTGGCAAACGACGCTGACTCACACTTTTCGTTCCTGTTACGTACTGGACTAGAGGAGGTGCTGGCTTGAGTACATTCCGTCTTCTTTATCGCCTGATCTGTTACGTTCCCTGGAAATTCATCGGTTCAGTTGGCTCCGATATTGCTTTTTTCATAGGTCGTCTGGTGCTCGGTCTCATTATCCAGCAGTTTTTCAATGCCCTGGCCGCCTCCCACTCTCTTAATCCTACATTATGGAACTTGCTGGCACTGCTCGTGCTCACAGCCATGGTCCGTGCCGCATTTCTGTATGGTGGTTCCTACATGAGCGTCGGTATCCGCTTCTTTGCCGTTGCACTTCTCCAACATAATCTGTTAGAACGCGTGTTAGAGCGCCCAGGGGCGCGCGCGGTACCAGGTTCGCCGGGTGCTGCAATCAGCAGATTTCGCGACGATACGGTTAGCATAGCGAGCTTAAATGATAAAATCTCTGAAATGATTGGACTTATGCTGTTCACAATCATTGCTATTGTCATACTGCTACGTATCAGCGTCGAGATTACAGCGTTCGTTTTCTTACCGCTCACTGTCGTAATAGCAATCGTTCAGAGTATGCGGACAAGGTTGCTCAAGTATCGCAAAGCCAGTCGTCAGGCTACAAGCGAGCTAACGGGAGCAATTGGAGAGATCTTCGGGGCAATCCAGGCAATCCAGGTTGCTGGCGCCGAGTCAGATACCGTTAAGTACTTCGATGGCCTCAATGAGAGACGGCGCATCCTTACGATTCGGGATGTCGTATTCACAAATGCGCTTAATTCCGTCTTTGAGAATGCAGTTGGCATAGGAACAGGCGTCATCCTGGTGTTGGTTGCACTCACTCTGCATACTACCCATCTTAGCGTGGGCGATCTGGCAATCTTCATCTCGTATCTAGCAACCGTGACCGGGTTTGTACAGATCCTTGGCACCCTACTGGCCCAATATGTACAGACAAAGGTTTCGCATGAACGACTGACTATACTGATGCAAGGCGCACCAGATAGACAACTGGTAGCCCACAAAAATTTATATATAGCGGGCGCTGAACCGCCACAGCTCCCATTTCTAGCAAGGTCTGACGCGTATCAGCTTCGTGTATTAGAAGCAAAGAACCTCAGTTATGTGTATCCAGATACCGGGCGTGGCATTGCTAACATCAATTTACGGCTCACAAGCGGTTCGCTGACAGTTATCACTGGACGTATCGGATCTGGCAAGACCACATTGGTGCAGGCACTGCTTGGACTATTGCCACGTGATGATGGGGAAATATATTGGAATGGTGAGATCGTAGCCGATGCAGCATCTTTCTTTGTCCCTCCACGTAGCGCCTATACGGCTCAGGTATCTCATCTTTTCAGCGACACGCTGAAAGAGAATATCTTACTTGGATTACCTGAAGAACATGCTGACCTACAAAAAGCCCTCCACGCAGCAGTGATGGAGCGTGATGTAGCCACGCTGGAACATGGGGTGGATACTGTTATCGGCGCGCGAGGCGTGAAGCTTTCAGGTGGACAGGCTCAACGGGCAGCGGCTGCACGCATGTTGGTACGCGATGCAGAATTGCTCGTCTTCGATGATCTGTCCAGCGCCCTGGATGTAGAAACCGAGCAGGTATTATGGGAACGCCTCTTCTTCGCTGAACAACATACCTGTCTGGTTGTTTCTCATCGTCGTGCAGTACTACAACGAGCTGATACCATTATTGTGCTCAAAGACGGCCATATAGAGGCCCGCGGGAAGCTGGAGGAATTATTGGAGGCATGCGAGGAGATGAGAAGACTGTGGAAAGGTGAGATTTAAAAACTTCATCTTTCTTTCCCAAATAAAACACGTAAAAACGGTAGGGTTCATAAAATTGTTAGACGCTATAAATATGGTCCCTACCGTTTTTGCTTTCTAATGTCCACCAGAGCAAGGCTACAATTACTATAAGAAGCCCGGCAATTGTGACGGCAATTTGCAACATCATGCCAATAAATGCCAGCAGGAGGCCGGCAGCAGTGATTACAGGCCAGATGCTCGGTGAGGTATGTTTCTCATATGTTGCCAGGAGCTGTTCTTCAGCTATTGCTTCACGTTTAGCTTCTTCAGCAGCCTGAGCCAGCAAGAACTGGTTGATGGATTCATGCAGGACGCGAGCATCAAAGGGCTTGGTCAGATATTTTATAGGCGTCGCCGTGGTGACCGTAGATTGCGCTGTGCTTATTGAAGCTGGATATTCCCATGCCAGGAGAATAGTTGGTAAAGAGGAGAATTGTGGATGCACAAGGAGAGCGTCAGCATCGGCAAGGAAAGAGCGCTGATGGCCGGCACTGCCATCCAGGTCGAGTACGAGTAGGTCAAATTGCTGTTTGGTAAAAGCAGTAACATGCGCGGCAGATCTCGCTTCGATCACCTGCATCCCGCGATGCTCCAGGCCCAGTACCATGAGACGCCGTAAAACTGGATCAGGCTCGATGAGAAGGACGGTCGACTTCTTCTCGTTAGACATACATGCTCCTCCATGCTCACACCAGCATGTCTCACAAACTATATATTCATGCATTGAGCATATATGCCTGACATTACAAAAAGTTTATACCTTAGGGTGTATACCTTACAGAAACCTTAACGGCTATTTATTGTAACTTCGCCAGTTTGTAGCCCACATCGGGTACGGTAAGAATATATTTGGGATGGCGTGAATCGACCTCAACCTTCCGGCGCAGGCGACTGATATAGACCCATATGAAATCAACATCACGGTTATATTCGGGTCCCCATACTTTTTCGAGCAGGAGTTCGTGCGTAACCACCATCCCCACGTTTTGGGCCAGGACGCTTAGCAATTTGTACTCGGTGCGACTCAACTGCACAGGTGCGCCCTTTATGGCTACAAGATGCTGTGCATGATCGATAGTAAGGTCGCCGCTGGTGAAAATACTTTGTGTTGCAGCCTGCTCGGCGACAGGTGTTTGGCGGCGCAGAAGGGCACGTACACGAGCCAGTAGTTCTTTCATACCAAAGGGTTTAATGACCAGATCATCGCTGCCCATATCAAACAAGTGCACGCGTTCGTCCTCATCGCAATCCTCACTGAGCATAATAACCGGGATCTGAGAGAATTCGCGCAATCGTTGCAATAACTCGATGCCACTCATATCGGTGAGGCGTGTTGAGAGCAAAATGATATCGGGCTCCTCCAGGTCTAGTTGACGTAAGAATTGAATGCCATGATTGACGGCATGCACACGATATTGTTGCTCCTCCAGATTGGCGCGTAAGTAGCGCGTCATACGCGGATCATTTTCGGCCAGCAGAACGTGTACACGCCGATCCTGTTTGAGTAGGACAGTACGTGCAGGGGTCAGTTGTCTGGTAGAAAGGTTGCCTGTCACGTCGGTAACCATTGTCGCATTCTGAGAGACCGCGGGAATATGGGGTGCGAAGGGCAAGGTAAAATAAAACGTAGAACCTTGCCCGGTTCCCAGAGAATCGGCCCATATTTTGCCACCATGGGCTTCAATAGTTGCACGAGCTGAAGCGAGGCCCAGGCCACTACTGCCTCCCTGCTCGTCACCCTGTTGAATGCGGTAGAAGCGGTCAAAGATAGGCTCCAGGTGCTCTGGTGCGATGCCAATACCTTCATCCGTGACGCCGATACGCGCCTCTTGTTCATTGGTCTCTACGCTGATGGTAATAGTAGTACCGGCGGCAGAATAGGTAATAGCATTGTTGAGAAGATGGTTCAATGTTTGCTCGATACGCATAGCATCGCAGACGATAGGTGAAACAGGCCTGGGAAGATCTAGAACAAAATAGTGGTCAGATGCCTGTACCTGACGACGTTGCAGTAACTGTTGCAACAATTCAGGCAGGCGAATCTGGGCGAGGCGCAAGGGTTGCGCACCGGCATCCAGACGCCAGACATCGAGCAGCGTGTTGAGTACATCATGCAGGCGATCGGATTGGGTATCGATCATCTGCAGCATCTCGCGCTGCATAGCTGGGTCCCATCGGGCAGAGCTACCGAGCAGAGTGGTAGCGCACCCCTTAATGATTGCAAGGGGCGTTTTCAGTTCATGGGCTGCGAGGGCCAGCGTTTCACCACGAGATTCAATAAGTGAGCGTTCCAATGTGATGTCGTCGAAGAGCACACCACGACCAAGCAGGCCGCCATTGTTATCGCGTACAGGGAAACTGCGCACACGCAGCCAGCTCACGGCGGCATCGGTCAGAGCGACATCAGTGGAGAACTCATCTTCAGGATGCTGCCATACGGCATCCAGGTCGGAATGCGCGATCTGGGGTTCAGCAGAGAGAGAGAGCAAGTGTTTACGCACATCAAAATCGTGTTCAGCGACGAGATCATGTTTGCTGATACGCAATAAACGTAAGGCGCTAGGATTTGTATAAATGACGTGCTGTTGATTAAGCAACATAAAGCCACTACTCATGCTCGCGCAGACCTCTGAGAGGATATGATATTCACGTGTGAAGGCGGCAGGAACTCTCTCTACATTTTTTTCTGGTTGCTGTGTAGGGATTTCGCTGTTTTCTGTGTTTAATTGTCTGACACGGGGTTTATTAGTATTGCCCGCATCTTCCATGAAGTGCATCCGAAAACTACCCTTTCCCGCCTATCTTCTTTTTGACGTTTTCGCAGAGTCACGACAAGGCCTCCCAGGAGAGACGGAGGCTCCTACACATAATCAGGAATCAGATCACAACCCTACACATCTATTTTAGCAAAAAGAGTCAACAGGAAGAAGGAAAAGGGACCAATAGATACTATTTCGCGCCTGCAATGATCACAATTAACACCAGGTGGAGCAACATTGCAATAATGAAGGCAGCGGCGATAAAAACAATCCACTTGCGATCACTGATATAAGCACGAACTCTGGTAGGATAAGCATTCGGCCAATATTGGGAGGCTACCATTCCCATAGCGATGCGCAAGCGCAATGGTGAGAGTATAGGTGAGCGTTGCATTTCGAGGGCCAGCGCTTGATTACAACGCTTGCAAAGTACCCAGGAAAGACGCGGTTCCGGCACGCCTTCAGGCTCTACAAGATGTGTAGGCGCAAACCAGACATGACGTGTACAAATCGAACAGCGCTCGGTAGAGAACCGTATTCTTGCTTTACCTGTTCTCTCCTGATGAACTGCGGAGGCAGAAGTAGTTCTGCCGGGTGCTTCTTTCACCACACTGCCC
>JACDAE010000122.1 GCA_013695595.1 Ktedonobacteraceae bacterium
GTCCATGGGGTCCACGAGCGGTGGCAAGCACGCGCCCCCACGCCATTCTTACGGTTTCTCGTCATCAAACACAATAAAGGAACATACGACATGATTCACTTTTATGAATTATCGCAGCTTGACGCCACCCAACGAGCGCAGTTGATGAAGCGACGAGGGGAAGACGACATTGATACACTTCTGGAATACGTGCGTCCGATTGTGCGTGCCGTCCGTGAGCGTGGCGATGAAGCGGTCGTCGAATTTATGGCTCGTTTCGATCACGTTCAATTAACGCCAGATCGTTTTCGTGTGGAGCAGGAAGCGATTGATCGTGCACATAAGAGCCTTGATAAAGATATTCATGCCGCAATTGAACACGCGGTACGTAATGTGCACACGTTCCATGAGCGACAGATGCCCCACGAGCAATGGTTTACACAGGTCGCACCAGGGGTAATGGCTGGTGAGAAGATCACTCCCATTAGCAGTGTAGGCCTCTATGTGCCACGCGGCAAGGGCGCGTTTCCATCGGTGATGTATATGTTGGCAACGCCTGCATGTATCGCCGGTGTGCCGCGTATCGTTGTTTGTACACCACCGGGACCTGACGGCGAAGTTGATCCCGCATCGCTCGTTGCGGCAGATCTCTGTGGGGTTCACGAGATCTATCGCCTTGGAGGTGCTCAGGCGATTGCTGCCCTGACCTATGGCACCGAGAGTGTCGTGCGTGTGCATAAAATTACCGGCCCTGGCAACCCTTATGTCTCGGCGGCAAAACGCTTACTCTATGGCACGATTGATGTGGGCCTGCCGGCTGGTCCTAGCGAATCGGTTCTCCTGGCCGACGAAAGCGCCAATCCTGAACTTGTGGCACGCGATCTCCTGATCGAGGCCGAACATGGACCCGATTCTTCTAGCTTGTTGGTCACAGATAGCCGTAAGCTGATAGATGCAGTATTTGCCCTGTTGCCTGTTAAAATGGCAGCCTTGCCACAATGGCGTCAGGATTTTTGTCGAACTGGCTTTGAAGGTGAGAAAGGAACAGGCGGGCTTGTCCTGGCTCCGAGCATGCAGGAGGCAATCACGTTTGTGAATGAATTTGCCCCAGAGCATCTGGGTGTGCAGGTGCAGGAGCCCTTCGCCATTTTACCAGACTTAAAGAACGCAGGCGAGATTCTGATCGGGCCATATACGCCATTCTCGACTGGAAATTATGCTATTGGGGTCAATGCTATTCTGCCAACAGGAGGCTTTGCGCACACCTTCTCGTGCACTACAGTCTTTGACTTCCTCAAGCGTACCAGTTTGTCCTATCTTACGGCCGAAGGGTATGCGTCTTTGAGTGAGACGACGCGCCGCCTGGCGGAGTTTGAAGGCTTTCCCGCACACGCCAACGCGGTAACAGAACGCCCAGTACCGAGCCCACAATCGTCAAGGACATGACAATAAGTGTTGCATTCATGCCAAATTGAAGCAGGGATGCTGTCTCACGTGCGACAAGCAGTTGCCGTACGGTATTGCGTGAAGTAAGAGGCAGATTAGTACTATCGGCAATTTCTATCACTGCATTGCTATCTTCGACAGCAACATAGACGCGATGTAATGCCGGATCTGCCTCAACTCCATCCGGACCCCGCCCGATCTCCAAATTGCCGGAGACTGTGAGCGATTGCCCGTCGATGACGCTAATCGTCGTGCCGCTGCCGGGCTTGCCCGTACCCTCATCGGCAACGTAGAGCTGGCCTGTTGCTGTATTGAACGCCATGCCCTCAGGATTGGGCGCGACCGGCACGCGTGCAATGACAGTATTTGTTTTGCCATCAATGATGTCCAGTTCCTGTCCCTTCGAGCAGACCACATACACACGACTGGTTGCTTCATCAATGCGCAAAGGGGCAACTGGCTGATTAGCGATGGCAATGGTTGCTATAGTGCGCTCACTATCCTCATTGATGACGGTCACCTGGTTGGTGGTGCTATCGGCGATGTAGAGGCGTCCCAGGCGGCTATTCACGCCAATGGCTTCTGGATGTTTGCCAATAGAGATTTGCGAGGTTTGTACAGAGAGCGGTCCATTCAGCCAGCCAGATAAGAATGTGTACTTATAGACAATACCCTGATCGACACTGGTTGCGTAGGCGATACGGCGGCGAGCATCCAATGCAATGCTGTTATCGCCGTTGCCAGCATAGAGTGTTGCCAGTATCCTCCCGTTAGTACCATCCAGGACGTAGAGGCTACTGCGCCCGCTAGAATAGGAAACGGCACTGGCGTAGACATGATGACTGGCACTGTCAACCTGGACATCGGTAGCAGAGTTGCTCAAGGGGGTGCGCCAGCGCACGGTGCCACTGATGGGATCGAAGCCAACTAGCAGACCAGGAGACTCGTACGCAATATAGAGCATGTGAGTCTTTGGATCAACCGCCAGAGCTTCAGGAGCATTACCCGCATGGAGAACACCAATGATAGGAAAATTTTCAGCAGCAAATGCCGTATCTGGTTTTATAAGAGTGAGTAGGAAAAAAGTCATTATAAAACAAACAGCCAGATATACACGCATGGTAAGATGAGCCATAAATATTGCAATTACTTTCTGTTCTCAGATGTTTCTCTATTTTTGTTTATATTACCCTTCAATCATATCATAGACGAAGAAACGAGGTAGGGGCGTCACCTTGCGTGTGCTTGTATGCCCAATGTTTCCACTGGAGGATGAGACCCAAAAATACAAACCTATAGAAGAGTAAGCAAAGGCATGTTATTATTAGCATAGATGGATCGCCCCTCTCAGAGGTATGTGCCGATGGATTTTACGTCTCAGGTGCAGAGGCGCAAGCTCATGCAATTTATAGACTGCTCATATGGAGAAAGATATGTTATAATGCCCCCAATATAAGTCTAAACTTGAAAGATGAAGAGGAAGTTCTCTGGACTCCACTATAATGCAGAATGTATACATAGCATGGAACTTATAGCAAAGCAGAGTTCAGATTTTGATGGAGCGGTGTGCGATATATGGCAAACAATTATTCGTCTGATCCTGAACATATGGTACCTGTAAATAACGCCGCGGTGCCGCGGAGGGGGCTAGAGGGTAATGCGCCAGAATTGCCATTGACACCATCGGCAGTGCCTGGGTCCGTTTTTTCTTCCGCTCCGTCTGGAGGGCAATCTGTGTCAATGCCATCTACACCATCGTCTGATGGAAGAAATGCTGGTTATCAACGCCGTTTAATGCCGGGAACAATACTTTCTGCCAATCGCTACCAGATTGAGAAATTGGTGGCCTCTGGCGGTATGGGTGCTGTTTATCGTGCTATTGATACTCGTTTTAATCGTCCATGTGCCGTAAAAGAAATGCTGGATGAGTTTAATCAAGAGAGCGATCGTACGCAGGCGATCGAGTGGTTTTCGCGTGAGGCGACATTGCTCTTAGATCTTAATCATCCTTGTATCCCGCGTGTACGCGACTTTTTTCTAGAGAATGGTAAGCATTATCTAGTCATGGATTTTATCGAAGGGCGCACGTTGAGCGATGTGCTGGAGAAAGAGGGAAATGTTTCTGGCATCAACGGTGCACGTGGTGTTCCTGAGGTTCGTGCACGTAGTTGGGCGCAGCAGCTCTGCAGTGTACTCGCGTATCTGCATCGCCAGAAGCCCCCGATTATCTTCCGTGATCTCAAGCCATCTAATATTATGGTAGCCGATGGTGATGAAATTAAATTGATCGATTTCGGCATTGCACGCACATTTCAATCGCAGCGCCAGGCGACTATTATTATGACGATTGGCTATGCCCCTCCTGAGCAATTACATGGGATGCCAGAACCCAGGAGCGACATCTATGCATTAGGAGCAACGTTGCATCGGGTCTTGACGCATCACGATGCTTCTAGTAATAAGCCAAGCATCTTCTCATTTCCACCTCTGCGTTCCTTGCGACCGGATATCTCGCCTGCTTTTGAGCAGATTGTCGTAAAGGCATTGAGTCCGGATACAACGCAACGCTGGGCGAATGCGAACGAGATGGAACGTGCCATCATCAATCTCCCTCCGGTGACCGTTGTGCCGCCTTTATTACAGTCAATGGGCCAGGGGAACACGCCGGCACGTACTGCGCAGACGCCCGCTGGATCGGGGGCTAATCGTGTAGCAACTCTAGGGGTTACCGGACCAGCCGGCCCTCATATTATCGCAGCGCAAGGTCATTTAACGGGTGGACGCATTGAACCAGCTTATACAGAGGTGCAGCAAGCGTATGCATTGGAGCCAAATAATCCTCAAGTGCATAAAATTTTTGGGCAGGTTTTTGCACGCCGCGTTCCTGCACAGTCGGAACTGGCCGTACGAGCATATATGCGTTCTCTGGAATTGAAGCGTGATGATCATGAAACACATAAATTGATAGGCGATGTTTCTCTCTTCCTGACGCAGCAGCCGTTACAGGCGATACCTGCTTATATGGAGTCATTACGTCTCAACGTGAATGACTTTGAAACGCATCAGCGCCTGGGGCAATGTTATGAGAAAACGGGTCAGCTTGATTTTGCATTACGCGAATATCAAGAAGCCGCACGCCAGGCACCAGAGCAACCTCCCCATCCGGAAGTTCACTTTTCGCTTGGTCAAATGGCATTGCGCTTAAACAAGTTAATGATCGCAGAACGTGCTTTTGTGCAGGTGCTCTTCATCAATCCCGCTGATCATCAGACACGCTTTTTATTGTGCCAGGTGTATGAGCGAGAAAACAAGCTGGAAGAGGCGTACCGTCAATGTAGTTACGTAATTCAGCCCATGGGTGCAAATCCAGCGGTTAAGCAAACGTTTGACCGCCTACGATCAATTTTAGGACGATAAGAGGCAAGTTCTATGAGGTGTCAATCTGGCCTGAAGGGAAAGTGTCAATGAGTATGTATGGTTTCACACTCAGGAACCGGTGGCGAGGCGGGTTTGTGGCACCCGTTTTTGCCATATTGAGCGGGTTTCTTGTTGTCCTGCAACTGATACTGCTAACTTCTCAAACTGCACACGCATTCTCTCTGCACAACGTGGCCGCACCTGCTTTAGGGGCATCACAAGCAGTAGACTTTACGGATGTCTCTGTGGTTCGTCTGGTTGCCACATATGAACCACCTGCTGGACAGGTGCTAAAACCAAATTCTGCAACTCTTGCACAGTGCACCGGCATAGGTGTGATGATCTCAAGCTGGACATCTGTCAATGGAAACGATCAGAATAACTGGCTTCTGACCGATGGGAGCCTTGTTAATCCGGATCGTCCATCCTGCTTACCCGCACCTCAGCCATCCAATCTCACCTTATTACATGTTGACCTCTATTTCAATACGGTTTTTAATCCCGGCATGTTACCAGCCCTTCAAGTTCCTCGTATTTCAGTGCATTGCCTGCTTCCTGTCTGTACGGGGGGAACTGCACTCCTGTCTTTCGCAACCTCTTCTAACCAGACGTTTCCACATGTTGATCTGGCAAATACCACACAAACACAGGATCTAGCACTGGGGTTGCAACTCCAAAATGATAAAAATCCCATCGCTTCTGTTCCAGCGCCATTTAACTCCAACCCACAGGTACGCGACCAATATGTCAAAGAGGCTCAACGCTACTTGACTCCGCAACAGGAAAACCCAGGAGTTGCAAAAAGCCCCCTGGAAGCTGGTTCGCCAATATTTAACCGGAATGGTGAACTTACAGCGCTCGAATTAAGCGATAAAAGCACTTTTGCTGTTTCTGGCCTGGCATCAACAATCAATGCATTACCTGATAGCAACTTCTCCCCACCAGGGCGAACCAATACTGTAGAGGCTCAGCCATCTTCAACACCCGCTGCAATACAGCCTTTGCATACGAATCTGGTGTATGAAAATTGGAAGACGGGGATTGCAGGCTATTATCAAGGTGACTATAAAAACGCTCGGATTGCTTTCCAGAAAGCTGAACAGGGCAATGCCCTCTTTGCAACGCCTCTTGCTTTTGTGCAATTAGTGAATGCTCGCCTCAGTAAGATTGCCAGCAATGAAACGCAACCTTCGTCATCGATTACCGTTAAGTTCTTTGGCGTTCAACTGACAATCCCCGACAAAAGTATGCTGATTGTGCTTATTCTTGCTGTTCTTGCTGTATTATTAGTGCTGGTGATTACATTGCTCCTACGTGCACGCCTGCTTCGTCGCAGGCGTGTACTCAAAGATTATGCTGAGGCAGAGCGACAAGCGGATATAGATGCGCAACATATCAAAGCCGTAGAGGGAGCGCAAAGTCCGCCGCAGCCCTGGTTGTCATCAGTGGCACCAGCTTTCGCTGCCGGTAGAATCAAAACAAGCCCTTTGTCTTTAGCTGCTTCTATGCTCTGTCCCAATTGTGGTACAGCCGTGAAACCAGATGATAATTTCTGTTCAAATTGTCGTATGGCGCTTTCACCAAGTGAGTCTGGTTATCACATGCGTGTGATGCCACCTCAACCGCCTGTACAGCACTCACCAGCCCCTGCTGTCTCATCTGCTCGCTCTATTGCCGAACAGCCAACGATTGATATGACGCCGGGCCTGCCTGCTGAACAACCAACGCTAGAGATGTCGCCCGCAACGCCGAATGGGCAGACCGACCCGGAAAAGACAGTTCCTTATGGTTTTGTCTCTCAGCCCGTAAAGGGTGAGCGCCTCGGAATTGCCGTTGGTACACGCTCTGATCCGGGCATTAAGCGCAAGTATAAACCAAACGAAGATAGTCTGTTTGCCGCCCATTGGCAGCGCGAAGCAAATGCAGAGGCGATCCCCTTCGGACTTTTTGTGGTAGCCGATGGCATGGGTGGGCATGCCAATGGACAGGATGCCAGCCGTACAGCCATTCAGACTATCATCGATTTTATGTTGCCAAAGCTCTCCAAAAACGTGAGCCTGCAGAGTAAAGATTTTGAACAGTTGCTTGCAAATGCAGTTCAACATGCAAACCAGGTCGTTCATCAACATAATCTGGAATTGCGTGCCGATATGGGAACAACGGTAACTGGAGCGCTTATCGTGGGTGCAGCCGCTTATGTGAGCAACGTTGGCGATAGCCGTACGTATCTCTACCGCCCTTCCGATGGTTTGAAGAAGGTGACCAACGATCATTCCGTGGTTGCCAGCCTCGTTGAAGCGGGTATCATCAAACCAGATGACATCTACACTCATCCCAAGCGTAACCAGATCTACCGCAGCCTGGGTGAGAAGCCTATCGTAGAGGTCGACTCGTTTGTGGTGCATTTGTTGCCTGGAGATAAGCTCTTGCTATGCTCTGATGGACTTTGGGATATGGTACGCGACCCTAAGATCGAAGGCGTCCTGAAAAGTACGGTTCCCGATCCAACAATGACCGCTGATGCTCTGATTAAAGCCGCCCTGGATGGGGGTGGCGAAGATAACGTGAGTGTCATCGTCATTTCGTTTAGCGAGACCCCTCAGCACACGGTGGAGCATGGCATTCAATTGCTTGCAAAACCCGATGCCGTCCAGATGCCCCAATTGTAGGCGTAGGGGTGTGTGCTCAAATTGTTGCACTGTCCTCCCTGTGCTATAATCAATGCAGCATCTTCTAGCCTCCGTTAAGAGAGTGAGGAGGGCTAGCATAGGGAGTAGTAACGCGATGGATTTAGTACCACGTTCGAAAAATATACCCAGTGCAACGACTGGATATCGCGACGAGAATGCAGCACTCGTGCGAGACCTGGCCCCAATAGCACAGATTACCGGTAAATCCCTGGTAACGAAAACGCTCAAAGGTGATTTTCTTGCCCTCAATATTGATCGTGAGCACCTGGTTGCGGTGTGCCGTTTCTTGCGCGATCAGCTTGGCTTTGATCTTTTAAGCTGTATCTCAGGCGTCGATATGCTCGATCACCTGGAGACGGTCTATCATATACGTTCAATATCACGCAGTCAATTGCTGCAACTTAAAGTACAGATCGACCGCGAAAAGCCAGAGGTGGATAGCATCGTTTCTGTCTGGCAGACCGCTAACTGGTTGGAACGCGAGACGTACGATATGTATGGCATTCATTTCTCAGGCCATCCTGATCTGAGACGTATGATGCTTGATGATGATTTTGAGGGCTATCCCCTGCTTAAAACCTTCCACCAGGTTCCATTAACTGTGAAACCACGTGCCACCACACAGGTCGATCCCAATATGGCTGTTTCGGACAAATTTCAGCAGCAGCGTGTGGAGCATGTTGTGCAGAAGAAATTAGGGCAGGGCCTGGAGGAGCGTTTGCATCCTGGTACACCTACTTTTGGTCATGCATCTGGTCAGAGTCAGGAAGAAGCGAACAAGAACGACTCTACTTCGGAAGGACCGTCCACAGCAGGCAAAGATATTTTTGGAAGAGACAACAAGGCTTAATGCAGTTTATCTAGAATGGAAGTGAGCCATATGCCGAAAGCCCAGGGACGTAAAAAATCCAGCGCGGTACGTAATAGTTCACGTGTCGCACCAGTCTCCGGCAAGAATACGGCACTGGCGCATGAAACGCGTGTAGACCGACAGGCTATTGTACAACAGACGCGCCCGACAAATACAGGGATACCCGGAATGATTATGCCTGGGATGGTCGCGTTAGGTTGTTGGGGGATGGCATTCACATTCACTGTATTTTCTACTGACCCCAATCGCCTGTTGTTTGGTGGCATGGCAGCGTTAATGGCTCTGATGTGGTCAGTCAGCTTCGGTATGCGTGTGCGCAAAGTATTACGTCAAAAATAGCCCGTATATAACTTGAAATAAAGTAACGAGGAACGTATGTCAACAAATCAGGATATAAATACAGAATGGCAAACCGATGAGACATCCGAGGGGATATCGTCGCAGGAGATGCTACTGAATCTGGGTCCCCAACATCCTAGCACGCATGGTGTGTTGCGCCTGGTGATCATGCTTGAAGGCGAGACTGTGACGAATTGTACTCCGGTGATTGGCTACCTGCATCGTGGCATCGAGAAGATTCTTGAGAATCGACCGGTCATGGGGGGTATTCGTTATATGGATAACGCCGACTACCTTTCACCCATGCTGAACGAAATTGCCTATGTCGGAGCTGTGGAGCAGTTGATGGGTATTGAAGCTCCACGGCGTGCCCAATATATTCGCCTGCTGGTTGGTGAGATGCAGCGCATTGCCAGCCATCTCGTGGCGGTCGGTACGTATGGCAATGACCTGGGTGCTGCCACCCCATTGCTCTGGACGTTTCGTGATCGCGAGGCTATCCTTTCGCTGTTTGAAGCGTTGGGAGGGAGCCGTTTCAACGTCAATTATTTGCGCGTTGGGGGCGTTCTGCACGATTTCCCTAAGGACTGGCTCAAAGAATGCGAAGCCTTTTTTGACCAGTTTGATAAGAGCATGGTTGAACTGGAAGATCTACTTACAGGCAATGAAATATTCGATGCGCGTACACAGGGAGTTGGCTATATCGATCCTCAGCAGGCCATCGCATATGGATTGACCGGGCCAATGTTGCGTGCATCCGGCGTCAACTGGGATCTACGTGTCCATCGCCCCTATATGGCCTACCGCGAAGTACCCGTAAATATACAGGTGCGTCAAGAAGGCGATTGCTTTGCACGCTACAAAGTACGTATCCAGGAGATTCTGGAGTCTGTACGTCTATGTCGTGTTGCCCTGGATAAATTGCCGGGTGGCCCGATTGGAGTAAGAACGCCAATCGCTTTGCGTCCTCAACGTGGTGAAACGTACTTTGCTATTGAGGGGAGTAAAGGCGAACTGGGTGTCTACTTTATCAGTGACGGAAGTGAATATCCCTGGCGCGCAAAGCTACGTGGCCCATCTTTTATCAATTTACAGATCCTTCCTGAATTGCTACGTGGTCATAAAATGAGCGATGTCATCGCGATCATCGGCAGCCTGGACCTCGTGTTGGGTGAGGTCGACCGATAGTTTCTATACCAATATAGGCGACCCGATTATGTAGTTTAAAAATTGATGTAGATACCCAGATTGTAGACTAGACGCCGATCAGGGTAGGGA
>JACDAE010000147.1 GCA_013695595.1 Ktedonobacteraceae bacterium
CCCCCCCCCCCCCCCCCCCCCCCCCCCCCCCAACTCTCATCCTTTCCTACCTTCTACGCCACCGGGACCAGGTATTCCGAGCTTGTATGACCCGTGGAACCAGGAAAATAACGAGCAGGATCAGTAAGATAAACATGATAGTAGAAGCAAAAAGGGAGAGGAGCACGATAACAATCACCAGCACATCCTCAAGTACGCTTAAGCCTATATTCAGAAAACCAGCGGTGGTAAGAGTAGAAGCGACCCGTGTAGTTGATTTCGTTATATGGCTAAGAGCCGCAAGACCTGCCCCGATAACGGTAATCACCAGCACAACAATCCCCGCGGGTGCCATACCAAGTGCGACATGTGTGCTGCCAGATCCATAATCGCTGCCAGTTGCAGGAATATGGAACGCCAGGGAATTGCTACTGGCGGCTGCCACCAGGGCACCGGCGATGGGACGAATGACGGTATGCACAGTGTCCCACACATGATCGATAAGTGGGATTTTATCGGCAACAAAGTCAAGGATAGTCAAAACAACAAGTACAGCAATAAACCAGTTCGAGGTGACGAAAGCGAAATTTGGACTCACTTTATAGAGATGCAGCCAACGCACCGAGACAGTAAATGCAAGCAGAGGCAGGTATGCATTTAAGCCAGAAGCAAATGCCAGGCCAAAAGGAGTGCCTAATCCAACAATATCCATATCGTTTTCCTACTATCTTCTATCGCTCGTTTCCAGGTATTCATAGTATCATATTATAAGCATTTGGGTACAATCAGTCCTCCCTTTCACTGAACTATTCACACAATACACATGTCCATATATTTCTATGGAATTTACAAGAATATAAATAGTGAACTCAATAAAATTTTAGTGAAATTAAAAACATCGCAGTGAAACTAATTTGTACAATAGATCGTATAAGAAGAATACAGCCTTCTTACATTGATAGGGAAGGAGGGAAAGCGTCGTGTTTACTCAAAATGATTTATATACAGATATGAAACCAATGTCAAAAACAATCTTATTGGTAGAAGATGATGTGAGCATTGGAGAACTTTTAATGGATGTTTTGCAAGAAGAGGGATTATATAAGGTTATCCTTGCTACTGATGGGTTTCAAGCATTAAAGGTTGCCTCAACCATTCACCCTCTTCTCTTTGTGCTCGATTATCAGCTCCCTGGCATGAATGGTTTTGAACTCTATGATCGGCTCCATATAATGGAAGGACTAAGAGAAGTGCCGGCTCTCTTCGTTAGCGCGAATGTTCCTGTAAAAGAACTTGAAAAGCGCCACCTCCAATACATTAGAAAACCATTCGAACTTGACCAGTTGCTAGATGCTATCGAGAAGCATATTGCTGCTTAATATATTTAATAGACTAAAAGTTAAGATATAGTAAGCCGCAATATGTTTTCTTCTATTTCCCTTTGAGGCGCACAACGAATTGTGTCGGCTTGACGAAAAACAGAGCAATCACAAGTAAAATCATGGTTGTAAGCATGTAGACAACGGCCATCGCATTAATTGACTGCTCCGGTCGCATACCAGACGCGAAGGCATCTCCATAGAGCGTGACCACGAGCGTCTCCGCATCTGCATTCGCAACAAGGTATGTTAGCTCGAACATTGCAATCACACGCACTACCGCCAGCACGCTCGCCGTAAGTAGACCTGGCACAACCAGAGGTAATACTATACGAAAGAACGTTTGGAAGCGGCTGGCCCCCAGCATGACACTTGCAGATTCCATAGACACATCAACCTGTTCGATAAATGGTACCAGAATAAGAATGACGAAGGGCAGCGTCGGTACCACGTTCACAAGAATAATACTGGGAAGCGCCCCGCCTAAATAACGCAACACCACCGTTGCCAGTGGAATACCATAGGCGAGCGGAGGCACGAGCATTGGCAACAGGTACACTCCCATTAACAATCCTTTGAAGCGAAATTGCTTGCGTGCCAGTACATAAGCAGCCGGGAAACCGACGATCAGTGCGATAAGCGTGACACCAATGGCCACAATAAACGTATTTGACAAAAGCTGCACAATGTCATGGTCGCTAAATTCAAAGGAATACCATTTCGTCGTGAATAATCCTTCGGGCAACCAGGTCGTGAACCATTGCTGCCCCAACGAATCAAGCACAACAGTGCTGACCATCGCCAGCAGATTGAGGATGAAAAAGCCAATGACAACATAAAAAACGACGGTACTCCAGGTGCGTCCTCTTCTCGATGGTCGCTGCACTTTCGGCGGAGGGTTCCCCGGCAGTTCAGTTGCAGTGGTTGCCCCCTGGAATGCTTCAGTACTCATTACATCAGGCTCCCTTCCCACCGCTGATTGTCGCACCACGCGCTGTTCTTCTTTGCAGCCACAACACGAGTAAAATGATAACAAGCTCAATTCCACCCATAATCAATGCAATGGCTGTTCCGAGTGGAATATTATAGTTGGTAAACGCCGTCTCATACGCGGCGATGGCCAGAACGCGCGTCTCATGGGATGGTTCACCAACAAGATTGGCAGTCGGGAAAACGCTGAAGTTGGCAACAAAATTCAGACAAAAAGCAACCGCAATACCTGGAAGTGAAAGTGGCAATACAATGCGCCAGAATGTCTGCCATGACTTAGCTCCCAACATACGGCTGGCACGCTCCAGATCGGGGCTAATCGCCGACATATACCCTAGAATCAATAAAAATGTAAATGGAAAGCCTTGAATAAAAAGCGCGATCTCGACCGCTATCAGATGATATAACAACAGTATCGGCTGCTGGATAATGTGTAATGAAAGCAACACACGATTAAACCAGCCGTTCGGGGCAAAATAGTTCAGCATAGCCTGTGCCACCAGCACGTTCCCCAATGCAATCGGTAAAATCAGAATTGCCGTCACCAGACGTTCGAATCTGATCCCTCTCCGCATATAGTAGGCCAGAGGAATACTGACCAGAACGCTAAAGAGCGTCACGGGCAAGGCAACTTTAAAGGTTGTCCAGATTGTACCAACCTGATCGGGATCGCTAAAAAATTGAATGTAGTTTGTCAGGCTCCAGGGAGCGTTCTCGACCTGGCGAAAACTAATATTCAGCCCAAACATCAAGGGATAAAAGAACAATCCAAGTACAATAATCACTGCTGGCAGGGAGAGTAAAATAGCACTACTATCCAGCTTGAACCGTGTTGCTCGCTTATTAGCCCCAGGTGTTGTGGAAAGATGAGCCGCCATAGTGCTTATCCCTCTACTTTCATAACGTCTGGCTCAATACGCGTGTAGTTCTCGCTACCGCTTCCCTCATTTGTTGCGTCATCGGCAAAGAGCAACAGTCGATCAGGATGCAGAGTAAATTCAAGGGTGGCTCCATTTTCCGGCGCATGCGCACTATGCACAAGCAACTGCGTATTGCCCGCCCCTTCCAATTGCACCAGCACCTCATATGCCCGGCCTACATATTCGACTAATTGTACACGCCCCTGAATATGATTTATAGAAGGCTCTGTATCAGCCAACGTCTCATCTGGCCGTATACATGCCAATATCTTTTGTCCAGCCTGCCATCCAACACTCTCTTCAGTCGTGGCGCTGGCCGTCAACGTTATGCCAGCGGGAGTCTGCACAAGCCAGTGTTCACCGGCACGTTCCAATAGAGTGACCGGGAAGCGATTGAGGTAGCCCATAAATCTGGCCACAAAAAGGCTGCGCGGGAATTTATAAATATCCTGCGGCACACCAACCTGCTCTATATTCCCTTGACGCATAACGATGACTTTATCCGAGAGCGACATTGCTTCAGATTGATCATGGGTAACATACACAGTCGTCAGACCGAGTTCATTATGCAAACGCTTGATTTCAACGCGCATCTCATTGCGCAGGTTCGTATCAAGGTTAGAGAGTGGCTCATCTAACAGGAGGAGAGCTGGTTCCAACACAATCGTTCGTGCAATCGCCAGACGTTGCTGCTGACCACCACTCATTTGTGCGGGATAACGCTTGCCAAACTCCTCCAGGTGCACCATTTGCAAGGCTTTATGTACACGCTTCTCGCGCTCAGCTTTCGCCACACCGCGCACTTCGAGGCCGTAACTTACATTACGCTGCACGGTAAGATGGGGAAAGAGCGCATAATTCTGGAAGACCATCCCAAAGCCACGCTTCTCCGCTGGAAGATGCTGAATCGGTGCACCGTTGAGCAAGATTTCACCATCACTCAAGTCCAGTAGCCCGGCCAGGCAATTGAGCGCCGTAGATTTTCCACAGCCACTCGGACCCAGAAGGGTAATAAACTCGCCACCCGCTATCTCTAGATTGAAATTGTGTAAGGCTGTTGCGGCACCAAAGCGGCGTGTCATTCCCCTGATCACGAGGTTTTCTATCTTCTTCATGGTATCTTCTCTGATTATAATTTGCTCGCTCGTCCCCGGTTGGTAGTATAAGCGTCTCCATTGACCACAAATATGTGGAATAGCACAAGATTATACATACCCGCCAGGGACCAGAAGCACTTATCTCAACTCATATGAGTACAGGTATCAATGCAAGAATGGAGAATGGACGCGTTCAAGAGGTCTTGTATTTACCACTCCCAATGTCAGAGTCCCATTTCTTGAATGCTATTACCAATTGACTGGTACTCAGTGGCAATACAATTTTCACTTGCTGCAAAAGTGTATCGTACTCAGGACGCCCATACTGCTGAATGACTTGTTGGCTGCTAGATGGTGCCAGGGTGACAGGTACATTTTTAATGGCGGGCCCTGGATAGAAGTATCCGGAATCATAATTGTATGCCTGTTGATCTGGTTTGAGCATCCAGGCCATCACATCCAGGACCACATTTTGACGGGCCTGATCAAGTCCTTTTGGCATCATCATAAACGCGGCATCGGCCACAAAGGTCGTATCTTTCAGAACGAATGTTTTGTCGCCGGCTGGCACCTGTTGCAGGAAGCGTGGATTAATATCCCATCCCAGAGTGCTAGCGATGATTGAAGCTGACCCATTTGCGAGAGCCGTCATTGTGTCGCCCGTACGCGTAGGGTATGAATCGATGGTTGAGCCAGCATCTTTCAGGAATGACCAGGTCTTACTCCAACCAGTTGTGGGGTCTTGCGGATTTGTATCGCCAAGCAAGTAAGGAAGACCCATTAACATCGTGCGACCAGGGCCAGAGTTTGATGGACGTGCATACAGAAACTGATGCGGATGAGCTTTGATCCACGTTTGCAATTCCTGAATTGTGGTAGGAGGATTTGGAACCTTCGCGGGATTATACTCGAATACTGGCCCACTAGGAGTATAAGAGAACACCAGACCATACCCATTCGTCAGGTCGGTGTATGCCTTGGCGGCAGGTTGGTAATTTGCATCGAGGTTGGGAAATTTGTCTGCATGTGCAGGTCTCAGTTGCTCAACGAGTCCCTGCTGAATATTGCTTGCTACACCATCATACCCACTAATGATGAGGGTATCCTGGATATTCCCAGCGTTTTCCTCGGCCTTGAGCTTCCCAGGAAGCTGAGGAGCCTGAATACGTGCAGGATAGACTATCTTGGAGACCTTATCAGGATGAGCTTTCTGATAGGCCGCCAGCATCGGTTTTACCTGCGCCGAATAGCCGCCAGCATCGATAACCTGCAATACAATGGGGTGACTGGTATTGGTGGACCCTCCACCTCCACCACATCCAACGAGCAAGGCGGAAAAAAAGAGAAATAGGATTTGCTGGATGGGGTACCTTGTGAGTTTCTTGGCCGTAAGCACTGTGCACCTCTTCCTTGATAAGTACTATTTAACGACAAGTCACTGGAAAAACGGGAAACGTACAGGTGATTTTTCTTGAAAACAAGGAAAGTTTTTTCTTTGTTTTCAAGAAAATACCATAAATCTTGCCGCACGTCAAGGAATTTTCTTTTTTTCCATAATATAACACGAATAGTAAACGTTTGCTTATCATATTTTCCTGCTGGTTCCATCCTTTTCCAGATGTTTTACTCTTTATAACAGCTTGACAAATGATGAAATTCCATGGTAGCATTTTCTTGAAAATAATGGATGCAGGATTAGATGTCTACAACGAAACTACTAGATGTTGCTCGCTATGCCGGCGTCTCACCGGCAACCGTTTCGCGTGTTCTCAATAAAACGGCACACGTGAACGAAAACACACGCCAACGTGTCCTGGCAGCGATTGCGAAGCTGGGATATGAACAACCAACTATTCCACAACCGCAACAGGCTGGTCATGGTTCAATTGGACTGGTCATTACTGATATCCTCAATCCGTTTTTTCCAGAAATTGTGCGAGGAGTTGAAGATGCCGCAGGTATCAATGGATTAGCCATGCTCTTATGCAATACGTCTGAAGATCCTCAACGTGAAACCCAGGCGCTCCATGCACTGGTAAAGCGTGATGTTGATGGCATTATCGTTTGTGCCTCGCGTATTGCTAATAACGATTTAATCTCTCTGCATGAAAACAACAAAATGCCTCTTGTGGTCATTAACAGACAGCTTAATCATCCTGACATCCCATGTATTATCGTCGATTTTGAGGATGCGGCATATCGCTCCACCCAACACCTGCTTAGTCTTAACCATACACGCATTGCCTACCTGGCTGGTAGTGGGGCGATTACGCCTTCCCAGGCCAGGCAGCGCGGCATCGAAAAAGCTCTGACAGAGGTAAATCTTCGCCTCCGGCCTGAATGGTGTCCAGTCAGCTTTCCGAATGTTGAAGGTGGCTTTCAGGCTATGAGCTCAATTCTAGCACAGGAAGAGCTGCCAACCTCCGTCATCGCCTATAATGACATTATGGCATTGGGAGCATTGCATGCTATCCGTAAACATGGCCTGCGCATTCCCGACGATATCTCATTGATTGGTTGTGATGGGATCGCAATGGCAGCGCATTCTAATCCACCTCTTACCACCATCAATCAACCCAAATACCGTATGGGGCAGTTAGCCATAGAGACGTTACGACAAGTCATTGAAGGGAACTATACACCAAATAGTGGTTACACTTTAATGGAATCTCCACTCCTGGTCCGCGAATCTACCGCACGAGCACTGCACTCTTTATCTTGAAACTGATACATCGACAGGGCTGATATTGGGAATAGAGAAATTAATTGAATTGAAGTGTTTGAAGAGTTCCTCTCAAATATGATACAATCGACCAACACGGGGCTTCTCACCCGGGAATTGGAAGAAAGGCAAACTAACCTATGACCCAAAATGCTGGTCATCTCCCTATGCCTCAACGTGTCACGAGCGGTATTGAAGGACTGGACCGTATTCTGCATGGAGGCTTTCTCAAAGGCGGCAGTTATCTTATTATGGGACCACCTGGAACAGGCAAAACTATTCTCAGTAATCATTTCTGCTTTCATCATGTAGCTGACGGCGGACGGACCCTCTATCTAACATTATTGGCTGAGACTAATAGCGCCATGATGTCAAACATTCAATCATTTAGCTTCTTTACGCTTGCCCCCATCGCTGATACCCTCTCCTATCTCAGCGGATATGCGATACTGGAACAAGAAGGCCTGGAGCGACTGACAACTTTCTTACTGAAAGAGATACGTCGCCATCGCGCCACGCTCTTGATTATCGATGGTGCCATAACGGCCAAGCAAGCAGCTAAATCTACCCATGAATGGGCAAAATTTTTGCATAACATTCACGTCGCCGCCGAGATTAACCGCTGCACCACATTACTACTCATGCCAGCTTATGAACACTCCTCGGATCAACCAGAACAGGCGATGGTTGATGGCTTAATCGCACTTACCGCTCGTTCGGTCGATATACGAACCCTGCGTGAACTGCAAGTGCTCAAGACCCGTGGAAGCCGGTTCGTAGAAGGGCATCACCTCTATGAAATTAACGAAACTGGCTTCGTCGTCCACCCACGCACTGAGGCAATGCTTAAGATTACATACAGGGATCTTCCCGGCACACTCACTTCCTCTGCACAACCTCCACGTATGCGCGTAGGCATTGATCATCTGGACGAGATGCTGCGGGGGGGATTTCCAGCCAACTCCGCAACATTGCTGCTTGGTACTTCGGGAACAGGCAAAACCTTGCTGGGAAGCAATTTCCTTGTCGAAGGAGCCGAACAGGGGCAAAAAGGGCTTTACTTTGGCTTTAATGAGACGCCAGCACAACTCTTGCGTACAATGACACGCTTCGGCCTGGGCGCCAATCGTTATGTCAATGAAGGTCAACTAGAACTACTCTGGCAATCACCTATTCAGGATTCGCTTGATACCCTGGCTGAACTCTTGCTGGAAGCGGTCCAACGTCAAGGGACCCAGAGACTCTTCCTGGATGGCCTGACTGGCTTTCAACGTGCAATAGCTTCAGATGAGCGGTTCGATCTCTTCTTAACTGCCCTCTTCACCAACCTGCGCATGCACAATGTGACCGTTATCTGTGCAGTAGAACTGCCCGACCTGTTCAGCCCAACTATCACGCTTCCAGCAGCGATCAGCGGGACGACTGCCCTCGTGGAAAATATTCTCTTGTTGCGTTATGTCGAACTTCGCTCACAATTATATCGTCTCATCTCCATTATGAAGATGCGTGATACAGGCTACGATCCGGCTATTCGTGAATTTAGGATTCATGATCAGGGCATCGAGGTAGCATCTACCTTCGACAGTGCCCAGGCTATTTTGACAGGCATTGCCCATTCAACAAACTCTCTACCAAAAATTCCACCTGCCTTTGAAATAGTGGGAAATTCTGAGAAAGGCCAGCAGCAATGACAACAGTGCTGGTAGTTGATGACGAGAGTTCAATCGTTGAAGTCTTGACAACTCTTCTGGAGGAAGAGGGATATCATGTTGTATCAGCTTGTAACGGGGAAGAGGGGCTTGCCTGCCTGGCAAGAGCACAACCGGAAATTGTTCTGTGTGATGTGATGATGCCAGTTCTCGATGGGCGGGAAATGTGTAAGAGAATGCAGGCCAATCCACTTTATCGTTCCATTCCTATCGTCTTGATGAGCGCTATCAGTGCCGCTACAAAACTGGTCGGATGCAACTATACAATGTTCCTTGCAAAACCTTTCGACCTTGAAGAGGTTATCACAGCGGTTGCTACTCTGAGTAAGACCTCCTCTTCATCCTGATAAAAGATCAGCAATTACAAACTCATGTGCTAAAATGGAAGCATAGCACAAAGAGGGGGAAACTATGCGGCCCTGGTACCCACAAACATTTGATGGACAACGACAACACGAGAAGAAAGCTGAACACAAAAGCAGAAAAGGCTCAGATCAACGCCATATTCGTGCATCGAATCGTATCCTTCTTCTCAACTATATACGAGAAAAGAAAACTCTGCCTCGTTCAGAGCTTGCCCGCTATAGTGGACTGTCGCGGACAGCTATTGGCAATATTGTCGACGAATTGGTACGAGAAGGCATTGTCTTGCAGGAAGATCACCGTACAGGTGATGACCGCCGCACTATGCTACTCTCTTTCAACGCCCATGGGGGTTATGTGCTGGGAGGCACACTGGGCCGCCAGCACCTGACGATACTTCTGGCGGATCTTCTTGGCACACCGCTTCAACGCCTGGATGTTCCCTTTTCCACCCTAGACGGTCCTACCGAAGGACTACCACGGCTGGGCAATATGCTCAAAGCATTCGTCGCCGAACAGCAAATTGAGTGGAAAAAGATCGTTGGTATAGGATTAGGCATTGTTGGTCCACTTGATCCCTTGTTGCAGAGCACGACGATCCCAACGCCATTTTCTGGCTGGGCCGGGGTCACGATCCAACCTTTATTAGAGAAGATCCTTGGCCTGCCAGTTTATCTGGATAACGATGGCAACATGGGAGCACTGGGCGAGAGTCGTTATGGGGCCGGGCGCAACAAAAGCGACATGATCTATGTGAAAGTTGGTTCAGGGATCGCGGGCGGCCTTATCCTCAATGGTCAACTCTATCGTGGTTGTGCGGGGACGGCTGGCGAGATAGGACATATCCCGGTCGAGGTCGATGGTATGCTCTGCCATTG
>JACDAE010000170.1 GCA_013695595.1 Ktedonobacteraceae bacterium
ATGTACTATTGACAATAACGGGATACCCTGCCTTGCGAGGCAGTCTTTCTTTCATCCCCCGCTTGAAAGACGGGGGTTTCCAGAAAGGAACGTTTTATGAAAGGGTATTGCCACGCCGATCCCTGGAAATATCCTCGTGAGTGTCCCCAAAGGAGACACATGCCTGATACATCCAGTAGTACAAATATGCCCTTTCATAAATTATGAGACGCTATCAATATGCTTATCACCTCTTCCAATCTTTTTGTACATTATGGCGTAGATATACATTTTTATAAAATTTATGACCGTTATAGGCTGTTACACATTCCCCACTACCAACCTTCCGAGTGGGCGCATTCCCTTAAAAATTACCTGCTTCAGACCTTAAAAGAGCATTAAGCCCTATCTTCGCGAATGATTTTGCGGTATCCTTAAATAGGGCTGACAGCCCTATTTAAACTGCCTCTCTAGTCAGAATATTGAAATAGCTGCTGCCAAACAAGGGGGATCCATGCTCACGGGTCAAATTCTCATCCAACTGATCGTTATTTTGCTTGTGGTGCAGATCTTCGGCTACCTGTGTCAATTTATTGGGCAACCAAGGGTGATTGGGGAGATCCTGGGCGGCCTGGCACTGGGTCCAACACTTCTGGGGGCGATCTTGCCTCGCTTCGACGCAACGTTGTTTCCCACCAGCACATTGCCAACCCTGCAAACCCTGGGCGACATCGGCCTGGTGCTC
The DNA here is from genome assembly GCA_013695595.1 of Ktedonobacteraceae bacterium. Lineage (GTDB taxonomy): Bacteria > Chloroflexota > Ktedonobacteria > Ktedonobacterales > Ktedonobacteraceae > JACDAE01. Next base: position 725 of record JACDAE010000170.1, read on the forward strand.
TACATGTTCTCGCTCGGCACACATATCGATACCCACGCCATGCTGAAGCAGAGCCGCAAAGCCGTCGTTGTCTCGCTGGGTAGCGTGCTCATCCCGCTTCTATTGGGAGGAGTTGCCGCATTCTTCCTGTTTCCAGATTTCGGCGGCTCCAAAGCCAATATAGTATCTTTCACGCTACTCGTTGGAACAGCCATGGCGATTACGGCTTTTCCGGTGCTGGCACGCCTGCTCGAAGAAAGGCACATGCTGACGAGCAAGATCGGTGCCCTGGCAATGCTCTGCGCCGCGATCGATGATATCATAGGCTGGTGCCTGTTGGCATTGGTGATTGCGATTATTCATGCCACGGGGGCTGGTTCTGTAGTGCAGATGCTGGCATTTCTTGTGCTCTTCGTCGCAGTTATGCTCGGCATTGTACGTCCTCTTTTGCTGTTCGCTGATCGGCACCTCAAATCGAAGTCGACACTGCTGGCGCTCATTATGATCCTGCTACTGCTATCTGCCTATACAACCAACGCGATGGGCATCCACCCGGTGTTTGGCGCATTCCTGATGGGCATCATCTTGCCACGTCGAACGGCGTTCTTCGAGCAGGTACAAAGCATTGATAAGCTCAATAATCTGCTCTTCCTGCCCCTCTACTTCGTCTATAACGGCCTGAGAACGCATATCGGGCTGATCAACTCGCCTACATTGTGGCTGATCTGCGCACTGATCCTGATCGTCGCCTGCGCTGGCAAAATTCTCGGTGGAACGCTTTCCCTCAAGCTCTTCGGCGAGTCATGGAAAGAGTCGCTCACGCTCGGTGCACTGATGAATACACGCGGGCTGGTCGAGTTGATCCTGCTCAACATCGCGCTGGATCTGAATGTGATTTCACCAACACTCTTCGCAATGCTGGTGATTATGGCAGTGGCAACAACGATGATGGCTCCCCCCCTGTTGCATTTGCTGGGATATCATCAGGAGGATGAATTAGAAGAGAAAGAGGTGTTGGAGTTGCCAGGAGATAATGTTATCAGCCAACCATAAAAGCTGTAGATGGCAGCATCCGGGCTTATTGCGCTGCGCTGCATCGCGCCCCTACGTTAATGGATTACGTATCATGTAAAAAATGCAAAAGGTGATGCAATCACATGTAGGGTCGCGATGCAGCGCAGCGCAATAAGCCCGGTGTCCACCGTGCCCACCGTGCACGGCATCGACAATGTTACTGTCCAGGCTGCGGCAGCAAGCCAAGTTGTGCCAATACAGCAAAGCGGTCAGGAACACCCCAATGTTCTACGATCTTGCCCCCCTCAAAACGGCAGACATCCATAACGATAACAGTGATCGGTTTACCTGTGGGAGGTCCCATGAAGGGACCAAGATTTGTGCCACGAGCAGTCATACGTATCCAGACTTTTTCTGTGTCTGCGCTGATATCTTCAATTGTGAGATGAAAATCTGGGAAGCCGGTACGCAGAAATTGAAGGTCCTCTTTAAATCCTTCCAGGGTCTTTTTCAACGAAAATTGGTGTTCCAGGTAATCTGGCGCAAAGAGAGCGTCCAGAGCAGCATAATTGCCTTTGTTAAACCCTTCTTCGATGACACGACAAAGAACTTTCTGATTATGTTCAGGCGATCCGCTGTTTTCTTCTTTAAACATGTAGTCTTTCCTTTTTTTTAAGTAGTGCAACATCTTGCTCTGCAAGTTTAACCCGTTGCATACCTGCAAGAGATCAGTAGAATTACGCGTCGGGATTACCTGTTTCTCAATAGAGGGAAAGGAGTGGGATCGTTCAGGTTAGATGGTGTTCAACGGCGTAACGGGTGGCAGCGCTGCGTGAGTTGACACCGATTTTACTGTACACGGCGCGTAAGTGTCCCTGTACCGTGCGTGGGCTGAGGACGAGCTTTGCAGCCACCTGTGCGTCTGTCCAGCCCAAAGCAACGAAGCGCAATATCTCCACTTCGCGAGCGGTCAGGCCAGCGGGATAAAGGGTGAGATTGGTGGGATTTAACGCAGGGGCAGGTTCCGATACAGCACGGGCCTGCTCAGGCGTCATCTTGCGCCCTTCATCTCGCGCCTTCGTGTATCCTTCTGCGCCCAGATAGGTGCGTAGCGCCGCTCCATCACGCTCGTAGGCGGTGCGCTCGACCAGATCGAGATCGAGAGTGGGATTGAGGCAGACTTCTCCTGCACCTAGCAAGGTTGCGGCACGCCAGTAGCGCCTCTCGGCTTTGGCGATGCGTGCCAATCCGAGCAGCGACCATCCTACAACGGCAGTATCTTCAAACATACAAGCAAGCGACAGGCTATCACTATAGTGGACAAGTGCTTCTGCATGGTTTTCGCGTCGGAATGCCAGATCGCCCAGACGTGAGAGTGCCATGCTCCTGTTGCGCCTATCCTCGGTTGCATGGGTAATCGCCAGAGATTGCTGATAGAAATGCAATGCCTGCATGTCATCACGCTGGCTCTTCGCGACATCACCAAGCGTAAAAAGGGCATAGAACCGGGACTCTTGATCACTGATGGTCTCCGCGAGCGCGAGGAGTTCTTTAGCAAGGACTGCCGCACGCATGTAATCGCCCTGAATCAGGGCTATCGAGGCTAGCAACTTGCGTGGGCTGATCTGCGCCCGAAGCTCTCCTAGCTCCTGACTGGTCTGTATCTGCTCCTCACATAGCATGCGGGTCGTCTGTAAATCCCCTTGCTTCCATAAGAGCCTGGCCCAACTATCCCTTGCGTGTCCAAGCATCCATGCATCTCCAAGCTCACGGCTGAGGGCGATGCTCTGCTCTATGAAGGGGCGCGCGACCGCGATATCATGCTGATAGATATACACCAGGCCTAGATTGAGTAGCGCCTCTGCCAGGCCTCGTCTATCATCCGCCCCTCGATAGATGGCTACTCCCTCTTCTTCTAAGACACGTGCGCGGATGTAACTTCCCTGACGGAAAGCCAGTTCTCCCGCTGCGCTCAAGGCTCTGGCTCGCGTTATAGTCCGACCACTGCTGGAGGGGAGCGCGAGCGCCGCTTCCAGGAAAGCACGTCCTTCGCTAAAAGATCCACGTGTGACCCAGAACCACCACAATCCCGCACTCAGACGCAAGGCGAGATCTGCTTCTTTGCGCTCGATAAGGAAATCAAGTGACGCACGCAGGTTCTCTTGCTCAACAGTAAGTTGCTCTAACCACACAGACTGGCGGCCTCCTCCACGTAGAGGCGGCGCGATCTCCTCCACCAGTTGCAGGGACCATAGTGCATGCGCTCGTCGACTCTCTTCAAGCTCTCCCAACTCGTCAAGGCATTCCCACCCGTATACGCGGACAGTCTCCAGCATAGACAGACGAGGCATCTCACCATCAAGGCTTCTTTGCTGAAGCAACGAGTGATCTAGCAGGGAAGCGACGGTATTGACCACAGTGAGCGCTTCACCTCCTCGATTACGACCGATGGCTTCAATCGCCTCCAGGGTACAGCCGCCAACGAAGACACAAAGCTGGCGAAAGAGCCACTGCTCTTCGGCGGAGAGGAGATCATAGCTCCATTGAAACGTCCCGCGCAACGTCCGCTGGCGCTCTGGCAAGCTTTGCCCTTCTCCGGTAAGAATATGCAAACGCCCCAAAAGCTGCTTGAGCAAAGCCTGTGGCGGAAAGAGTTTGATGCGAGCCGCCGCCAGTTCAATCGCCAGGGGCAGCCCATCCAGGCGAACACAGATGGCTGCAATCGAGCTGGCATTCTCTGAAGTCAACTGGAACGTTGGCAACACCGCCTGCGCTCGCTGCACAAAGAGGGCAACCGCTGCATATTGGATAAGGGCATCTTTTGCTGCAAGCGTCGTAAGATCAGGGAGTGCCAACGGAAGGGTCGGAAACTCATGCTCTCCTTGTACGCGCAAAACGGTACGGCTGGTCGCAAGCAGCTTGACGCGTGGGCAGGCGATCAAGAGTTGCTCAAACTGGGGAGCGATCTCTATAAGGTGCTCAACGTTGTCCATAACGAGCAAAAGCTGCTTATTCTGTATGTAATCTTGCACCCGTTCGATAGTTGATGACGGCTCGAAGGCGCGGAGTCCGAGTGCATGGGTGATAGTTGGCAGCACGAACATAGGATCGCGAATGGAGGCCAGGGGGACGAAGAAAACGCCATCAGCAAAATCAGCGTGCAACTGGTCGGCAATCTGCAAGGCCAGACGTGTTTTGCCAACTCCGCCAGGGCCGATAAGCGTCAACAGGTGCACATCCGGGTTACGCAGCAGAGTACAGGCATACGCGGTATCCTGTTCTCGTCCTATGAGTGATGTAAGCGGCACGGGCAGCATAGGTGGCTTCACTACCTGTTCCACCTGCGCGGCATGCGTCAGAGCGGCAGAGAGTATTCCTGTCAGAGCTTGTGGGTCGTCGCTTTCACCCTTTCGCTCCTCTTCTGTGGGGATACTATCCCTGGCGAGGGAGGTAGCGACTGCCTGAAGCCGTTCCAGCGTTACTTCGTTCGATTTCCCCAGGTAGGCATGGTGCAACTTCCCGGCTCGCTTGCGGTAGGCTTTCCAATAGGCACCACCACGCCGGGTGCGCTCCTTACGAGCAGTGAAGGTGCCCATTGGATCTGCATAGGCAAATGTGGAGACCTGTTCTAACCAGGCATACCAATTAGCAGTCCCAACCGTCAGACAATGTGTCTCCGCACCACTCTGCCAGGTCAGCATCCCATTATGTACCTGTGGAGTTGTTCGCGCCATGCTCCCCTTACGTTCCTTTTCAGCTTCAGTTTCAGTTTCCGCAGAAGTTCCCTAACGAGGAAGGGCGGGTGTTGGGGAACCTGTGGATATGCTCAGTTTAACTCAGGGAAAGTATAACATATCTCTCCTTGACGCCCCTACGCCAGAGCAGACACGCAAAAGCAGGTAGTGCTTCCGCGTAATTCTACGGGTGTGTTTTGTCGCGGCAGCGGGTAAACTTGAGGCATACGAGAAACCAGAGCAATGGAGGAGAATAATGAACGTTCCTGACAACAAACAACACTTTGATACGATAGTTATTGGCGGAGGACAGGCAGGTCTGGCAATTGGCTATTACTTAGCCAGACAGGGCCGCGATTTTGTAATTCTGGAAGCCCACCAACGCATCGGCACCAGTTGGCGCGAACGCTGGGATTCGTTGAAGCTCTTCACGCCTGCCGGGATTAGCAGCCTACCAGGGGTGCCTTTAGCGGCATCAGCCAATGCATTTCTTACGAAGGACGAGGTGGCCGATTACCTGGAGGCATACGCAGCTCGCTTTCAGCTTCCCATTCAAACAAATAGCGCTATTGACACACTTAGCAGGGAAGGAGATCACTATCTTCTGACCATGGGTGATCGGCATCTTACAGCCAGGCATGTTGTGGTAGCCACAGGTTCCTATCAGCAACCCCGGCTGCCAGCCTTTGCCTCAGAACTTAATCCGGCGATCAAGCAATTCCATTCGGACGCATACCGCAATCCCAATCAACTTCAAGAGGGGGATGTTCTCGTCGTGGGCGCTGGCAGTTCGGGGGCTGAAATCGCGTTGGAACTAGTGTCAACCCGGCGCGTCTGGCTTGCGGGTCGTGATCCAGGCCATCGCCCGAAAAACATCCCGCCAGTGTTCGGACCACTCTACTGGTGGCTCTTACATAAGGCAATCAATACCGACAACAGGGTTGGACGCCGTGTCAAGGAACAGGCTGAGAAGGGTGGCGCTCCACTCATTGGCATTCCTAAAAATGCCTTCGAGCACGCTGGAGTCGAACGCGTTTCCCGTGTGATGGGCGTGAAAGATGGGAAACCCGTGCTTCAGGATGGGCGCGAACTCTCTGTGGCAAACGTCATCTGGTCTACCGGGTACACTCCCGATTATCATTGGATTGACTTGCCTGTACGTTGGCACGCGGGATATCCAGTCCACACGCGCGGCGTAGTAGAGGGCGAACCAGGACTGTACTTCCTCGGGCTACCGTTCCAATATACGCTTACCTCGTCCTTTATCGGTGGAGTGGGCAGAGATGCTGGATACATAGCAGAACAGATCGCGCTACGCTCACCTGTACGCGCGTTTCCCATAAAACCGACTAAAACGTTATCGGTATAGAATAAGGGCACCATCCACATGACAACGCAAGCAAATAGAGAACTTATTCGGCACTTCTGGCAGGCGTCAGAGCATGGAAATATCGCTGAGATGGTAGCACTCTGGGCACCTGACGCGATCAATCATGGAGGGCAGACCGCACAAGCGCAGCGTCGGCCCCCGGCAGGAATAAAAGGCCTGAAGCGCGTGTTCAGTAGTCTTCTGACAGCCTTTCCTGATCGAAAGTACCTCATTGAGGACCTGATCGCTTCAGAGGACAAAGTTGTATGCTGCCTGACAGTAAGTGGGACTCATCAGGGCACCCCAGAGATTCCGGTAGAAGGAGGCATGCTCATGACCATCCCTGCGACGGGTAAAGCTTACACGGTCCAACAAATCCACATCTTTCGCGTGGAGAACAACAAGATTGCTGAACACTGGGCGGTTCGCGATGATTTAGGCATGATGCAGCAACTGGGCGTGGTCCCTATCCCTGGATAAGGCATCACCTTGCATTTCAATACCATTTCAATACCAAGAATGATGTCGGATATGTAAAAGGTCATAACGGTCATAACGATGCTCAACGCGCTCCCAAGGCGGATTTACAGCTATCGTTATGACCGTTATGGCCTTTTACAAACTGCTACGCTGCGGGGAATATTCGCGCGATTTGTGGGCCTGGATGGTTGGACTATACCTTTTAATGAATTATTAGACGCTATCAATGACTCCGTTGGGAAAAGAGGTCCGTACAAGAAAACGCGTGCCTGTCTGGGAAATTCCCAGCGTACCGATCCTTGCTGGATGTCTGAATCTCTTTTTCCAACAGAGTCATCAATAATGAGTTGCAGAGAGAGCATCACCCGTTCATACGATATGTGTATAATTACAATACTCCGCAAAAACCATTGACAATCCTTATTTTACACGTTAAAATAAGGATGAAAGTAAGTCCTTATGTAGGGAGTCTCATGAAGCGGGTACAGAAATCAACGGTTCTCGACGTGCGACGGATCAACCGTTCTACCGTTTTGCGGCGCATCTATCTGGGTCGGTCCACGAATCGCCAGGAGCTGAGTCAACATTCGGGCCTGAGTCCAGCGACGGTCACCAATGTTGTGGTTGAGCTACTTCAAGAAGGGATCATTCTGGAGTCCGGGATCGAGGCCTCACAGGGAGGGCGACCGCGTTCTATTTTGACTGTCAATCCACACTATGGCTATTTTATCGGTGTAGAAGTAGGTGAGACGCGCATACGCATTGAACTCTTTGATTTGACATTACACTTGATAGACTTCGTCGCGTACGCGCTTGCGCTTGATGAGAACCAGCCAGAGCAGGTCGTGCAGTATATTCAGCAGGGAGTACAAGCTGTATTATCTACAACGATGATCTCAAAGGGACAGGTGATCGGAGTAGGAATTGGGGTAGGCGGCCTGGTTGAACAGGTGTCAGCCTGTATTCCTGGTTGGGAATGGCAGAGCGTTCCACTGGCGGCCCTGCTTGAAGAGCGTTTGCACATGCCTATTTTTCTTGAGAACTCGGCGAAAGCAATGGCCCAGGTCGAGAATTTATTTGGTACTGGTCAGGGGTATGAGCATATGATTGCTCTGCTCATAGGCACGGGTATCGGTGCAGGCATCATCGCTGATGACACGCTGTATCGCGGTGGGAGCAATAGTGCTGGCGAATGGGGACATACCACAATAGTGCTTGATGGTCGTCTGTGCCGTTGTGGTAGTCACGGCTGCCTTGAGGCGTACGCTGGCGCACCAGGCATCATCGAGCGCTTACGAGAAATTGCACCAGTGAGTTCTCTTACACGGGACGATGACCAGGAGGGTACCATCGCGGCCATTGTTGCCGCTGCTCGAGACGGGAATCTGGCTGCAATCCAGGTACTCAAAGATACAGCGCACTATCTTGGCGGGGGTATCGCCAATCTTATTAATCTGTTCAACCCACAACTGATCATCCTGGGTGGATGGGTCGGCCTGGAAATCGGGGCGTATATTCTCCCGGAACTTCGTCAATTCGTCGCGCGTTACGCTCTCAAACAACCGTTTTCAACCGTCAAGATCGTGGTCAGCCAGCTCGGACAAGATGCCGCAGCCATGGGAGCAGCCGCGCTTATTCTGGAACAATTTCTTCTCACTGCTGGAAAGCAAAATCCGTTACTCTCTTAAATAAGGACCACACACATCTGAAATTGACCATGGAGGATCGGCGCTCCTTAAGCACGGAAGGTATACTCATCCTGCTCTCTCGTAGAGCGCACATCCATACGTTCAACTTCAGCGCTACTACTTTTCTGGGAGGTGATTATAGGTACATAGAGATATTTTGCGCGAAGAAGCATCTTATTGATCATGTGGAAAAAATGTCGGAGAGTGTTGTTCTACTTTCCGCTCTCACCACCTTCTTATAGGGAAGGACAATTGTAAGGAGGCTTCAGATGAAGCAGCGTTTCTCCTCTTTCCCCTTGATGCGACGTTTTGCATCCTTGTTCGCCATGATTAGTGTCACAATGTTGGTCATGCTCCCTCTCGCCGCCTGCGGTGGTAGCAGTTCAACTTCGGGAACCACCCCTGCTTCTAGCGGTCCGGTGACCCTTTCTTACTGGGCCTGGATTCCCGGTATGGATAAGCAGGTCGCGCTCTTCAATAAATCTCATCCCAATATTCATGTGAACCTCTCCAATGTGGGATCAGGGCCAACCGAATACGACAAGCTCTACACCACAATCAAGGCCAATAATACGCCAGACATAGCCCAGGTTGAGTATCAGCTTCTGCCAACCTTCGAGACGACTGGCTCACTCCTCGACATGGCTGCCTATGGTGCGGCTTCCGTCAAGGATCAGTTCGTGCCATGGACCTGGAGCCAGGTGACGCTCGGAAATGCTATCTACGCTATCCCGCAGGATACCGGCCCCATGGGTATGTTCTACCGGGCCGATATCTTCCAGAAGTATCATCTCCCTGTCCCTACTACCTGGGCGCAGTACGCCGATGATGCGGCCAAACTACACGCAGCCAATGCCAATGAATACATCGCTGACTTCGCGCCGAAGAATCCAGGGGAATTCGCCGGGTTGGCCTGGCAGGCTGGCGCACATTGGTTCAACATCAGTGGACAATCCTGGAAGGTTTCTATCAACGATGCTCCCACGCAACAGGTTGCAACTTACTGGCAGGGATTGCTCGACAAGAAACTGGTGAAGACCGCACCAGACTTCACCAATAGCTGGTATCACGATCTGCAGACAGGCGCACTCGCGACCTGGCTCACCGGCGAATGGGGCGCAGGTATCATCCCACAGAACGCTCCACAGAGTTCCGGCAAGTGGCGCGTCGCACCCCTTCCACAATGGCAGGCAGGTCAAACCGCCAACGGCAATTGGGGTGGGTCCAGTTCTGTTGTGTTCAAAGATTCGAAGCATCCTAAAGAGGCAACCACATTCGCGGAGTGGATCTCCAACAACGAGCAAAGTGCAGAGCAGGAATTCACAGGCGCAGGAGCCTATCCGGCCTTACAATCCTCTTTAGACTCTGCCACCGTGAACAGTGCCCTGCCATTTTATGGCAACCAGGTGATCAACCAGGTCTTCAAACAGGTCGCGACCCAGGTCAATGTGAACTTCCTCTGGGGGCCAACAATGAATCAGGTCTACACCGACATGGGCAATAGCTTTGCGAATGCTGTCAACGGACAGGGCACGCTTAGTGATGCCCTGACGACAACTCAACAGAGTACTATCACCTTTATGCAAAAACAGGGCTTCAGCATCAGTAGCTGATCCATCTATCCTACCTGACGGCATTGGGAATGTTCCCGATGCCGTCGACACGGGCTTGGGGACAAACACGGGCTTCTAAAGGATGATCTCCAGCGAATTCATTCCCTTATGTGGAACAAGGCGCATTCCCTCGGAATTGTGGCTGTACGTGGCCCCTTCGACCGAGGAGATTGCAGCAGCCCCGTGCAGGGTCAGCGTCCAGGACTTGCCCACACCCTCACTACGCACAATGATTTTGTTGCCATACCGTTGCATACTCACCTGTAGTTCGGGCTGGCCTTGTTGATTGTATACGATGGTCGATGTCCGGCCCTCGTCCTGTATCTCGAAGGCGTGCAGTTCGACCCCGGTGGCGTAGTCATAATCTGGCCGGACCTCATTGTCTCCAAGGGCGACGATTGAGTTGGGGCGCACGTAGAGAGGGACGCTGAGATATGCATGATGCTCCTGCCGCCACTGTCCACCTTCAATCCTCTCGCCAGTCAGAAAATTGGTCCAGGTTCCGCGTGGCAGATAGAAGGATGCATCGCCCTTCTGGTTGAAGATAGGCGCGACGAGCAGAGACTCGCCCAGCATATACTGACGGTCGAGATACTCACAGGCTGGATCTTTCTCAAATTCCAGCACCATCGCTCGCATCGTAGGCCATCCCTTACTGGCGGCCTGACGAGCAGTGGCGTAGAGATACGGCATGAGCCGACATTTTAACCTGGTAAAGAAACGTAGCACATCGACCGCTTCCTCGTCGAAGAGCCAGGGAACACGATAGGAACTTGAACCGTGCAGGCGACTATGGCTGGATAACAGGCCAAAGGCGATCCAACGTTTATAGATATCGGGTGGTGCCGTGTTTTCAAAGCCGCCGATGTCATGGCTCCAGAAACCAAAGCCCGATAAACCAAAGGAGAGGCCACCACGCAGACTTTCAGCCATCGATTCGTAGGTTGCATTGTTATCTCCACCCCAATGCACTGGAAATTGCTGGCTGCCAACGGTGGCAGAACGCGCGAACACGACCGCATCACCATGACCTCGTTGCTGCTCCAATAGCTCGAAGACGACTTTATTGTAGAGGAAAGCATAATAGTTGTGCATCTTCATAGGATCTGAGCCGTCAAAATAGACGGCATCGGTTGGAATGCGTTCGCCGAAGTCGGTTTTGAAGCAATCAACACCCATCTCAAGCAGCTTTTGCAACTTGCCGCTATACCACGCGCATGCCTCTGGATTGGTAAAATCGACGATAGCCATACCAGGCTGCCACTCGTCTCTCTGCCAGACATCCCCATTGGCCTTCTTCAGGAAATAGCCATGCCGTTTACCCTCCGCAAACAGGCGCGAACGCTGTCCAATATACGGGTTAATCCAGACACAAATCTTTAAGCCTCGACTTTTCAGGCGGCGTAGCATCCCTTCAGGATCGGGAAAGACATCTTGATCCCATTCAAAATCACACCAATGGAGACCCTTCATCCAGAAACAATCAAAATGAAAGACATGCAATGGCAGGTTGCGCATCGCCATGCCATCAATGAAATGGGTCACGGTTTTCTCATCATAATCAGTAGTAAAGGAGGTCGATAGCCAGAGGCCAAAGCTCCAGGCAGGCGGCAAGGCTGGCACGCCCGTTAGCGCCGTGTAGTTACTTAACACCTGCTTTATGGTCTCGCCAGCGATGATGTAGTAGTCCAGAGACTCGCCCGGCACACTGAACTGGCCCTTCATCACATGTTCAGATGCAATCTCGAATGAGACATGTTCGGGATGATTGACGAAGACGCCATAGCCCCTATTTGTGATGTAAAAAGGAATGCTTTTATACGCCTGATCTGAGCCTGTACCTCCATCGCTGTTCCAGGTTTCGATGGTCTGCCCATTCTTGACAAACGGAGTAAAACGCTCGCCCAACCCATAGACGCACTCGCCGACCGATAGATCAAGCTGCTCACGCATATAATTCATGGTATCGTCGACGGTGATATAGGCCATACTGCCACCCCTGCTCCTGGTCAGATGCCGCCCATCATAGCTGAAATCGACGCCCCAGGGACGCCCTTTATGCACCAATGCAGTGAGTTTTCCGCTGCAAAACGTCAGATCCTGCCCGGTTTCGTGAATGTTGGGCGTGGTCTCAGGATCGCTCTCTACCTGAAAGTGCGGGCCATGCTCATGAGCACCTTGATTATGAAACACCTGTACACGAATGACATCCGCGCAGGGTGAGGAAAAGCGGACTTCAAGCAGCCCTTGATTCAGGTCGCTGCCACGGTTGAAGATTGGTGAAGGGAGCGCAAAGACCGACAACGCGTTGGTCGATCGCTCCACCTCTCTCACCTCCACCGGATGTATCATCGAGACACCTTTGAGCTTGAACCAGTTACCATCCGTGAATTTCATGTAGGTAAATCCATTCCTTTGTACAAATAAATGGCGGCATTGGATGAAGCGCTCTGTGAGCAAACATCGCCATACTAAATCCTTATAGATCTACATTATAATAAATCCTTGTTTGTTGTCTACTTAGAAATGGAAGATCCGGGCCTCCCCTTTCTGTTTTTCTGACCATCAATGAGAACTAGTCTATACTAAAGAAAGCAGAATGGAGGAAACAAGCAATGAGTAATTCTGGATTATCCAAAGCACGGCTGGCCCGTATGCACGATGTGATGGCTACCTATATTGAGCGCGGCGCAGCACACGGCCTCGTCACGCTCGTCAGCCGCCGGGATGAGGTGCACGTCGATGTGCTTGGCACACAGGTGCTCAACGGCCAGGCTCCCATGCGGCGGGACTCGATCTTCCGCATCTCCTCGATGAGCAAACCAATCACGGCGGTCGCAACGCTGATCCTGGTAGAGGAATGCAGGCTGCGACTGGATGACCCTGTAGAACGATGGTTGCCTGAACTGGCCGAACGCAGGGTATTGAAGCGGCCCGATGGGCCTCTCGACGATACGGTGCCAGCCAATCGATCAATCACCGTACGTGACCTGCTCACTTTTCGGATGGGCTTTGGGCAGATGATAGCAGACCCAAACGCATATCCAATTCTGAAGGCTGCAAACGAGCTGATGATTGGCATGGGGCCGCCAACCCCAGCTACGACGCCCGCGCCCGACGAATGGATGCGCCGCTTAGGGCAACTTCCACTAATGCACCAACCGGGAGAGAGGTGGATGTACAATACGGGGTCCGATGTGCTGAGTGTGCTCATTGCACGCACTTCAGGCCAGGATCTTCCGACGTTTTTACGCGAACGCATCTTTGAGCCGCTGGGTATGAAGGATACCGGCTTCAGCGTACCCAGGACATCACTTGGTCGATTGGTGACCAGCTATTGGATGGATTACGCAAGTGGCAAGCTCGTCGTCCATGACGAAGCCGAGGGTGGGCAATGGAGTCGCCCACCTGCCTTCCCGTCTGGGGCTGCAGGGCTGGTCTCGACCATCGACGATTACCTGGCCTTTGGGCAGATGATGCTTTCACAGGGGAAATACGGCAATGAGCGCATCCTATCGAGGCTGTCGATCCAGGCCATGACGACCGATCAGCTCACACCTGCGCAGAAAGCACTATCAGGGCTGACGCCGGGCGACTTTGACGGCTTCGGCTGGGGCTTCGGTGTGTCGATGGTCACCAGGCGCGACGATATAGCGTCAGTCCCAGGCCGTTACGGCTGGGATGGTGGCCTTGGTACCTCCTGGCATTCTGATCCCACGGAGGACATGATCACCATCCTGATGACCCAGCGCGCCTGGGCCTCTCCCACACCACCCGACATCTTCCGCGACTTCTGGACCCTGGCCTACCAGTCAATCGACGACTGAGAAGCTACACATTTCCGGTGCCAGAATCATTTAGCACGCATTCGGTTGTTCTTGGGATTGTGCTCTAACTCGACCAATCCCAATTCTTCCATGAGAGGGGGAAGATACATTCCAAATCTCCCTCTCAATCCCTTCTTTAACCCGTACCATCCACCAAGAGGGTTGTCAGATGAGCGTCCCCATGCTTCGACCGTTCCTTCTTTGGCTGGCTTCTGTTCGTCCGCGCTGCCAAGATCCATCCAATCGCCCTTTTCTTTCAGCATGGCATGTAGATCGTTGATACAGCGCAGATCATACTGCAATACAGTCTTTCCAACTGTACAAACGAGGATAGGTGGCGTATGCGTTTCATCTTTATACATGGTATATTCTGATGTGCCCGATGGCGTTTTGAGAGCCCAGGGCTGCTCTTTTGTTCCCTTTGTTTCTGACATGATAACCTTCTCTTTCTCAAAAGTATCGACTCGTGCGTAAAATATAAAACTATTTTAGCGTATAGTGTAATTATAATATTTCACGTATATGTCGACTACGTCCATTCTGGGAATGTGTGCATAAATGCGTAAAAGGGGTAGGGGCCATATTTATAGTGTCTAATAATTCATTAAACGGCATTTATTCACCAATTTCTGTAAATATCCCCGTGATTGCCAAATTACATGAAATATGCCGATATATTTAATGATGCACCGATACTGTTTAATGAATTATTAGACGCTATAAATATGGCCCCTACCTTTTCTACGTTTTCCCTCTACATTGCACAGCTCACTCACAATGGTTTAAGATGATTATACACACAGTCATTCAATCTGGAGGGAACAAGTTATGTCTAGCGAGCAATTAGTGCTGGGGGGAGTGCGTACAGCGGCCACAGATGGCGCAACCTTTGCGGTGATCGAGCCGGCAACGGGTAAACCGTTCAGCGAGGTAGCTCAGGCCGGCGCGGAAGATGCCGAACGAGCAGTTCAATTGGCGCATCGGGCATTCGAGGAGGGACGCTGGCCGCGATTGAGCGCCACCGAGCGTGGACGCGTATTGCTACGTACCGCTATATTGGTGCGGGAACGCCTGGAAGACCTGGCAATCATGGAGGCGCGTAACGCTGGCAAGCCCATTCGCGATGCACGGGGCGAGATCGGCCTGGTCGCTAACGTGTTCGAGTATTGGGGCGGCGCGGCAAATAAGATCTTCGGCGAAACTATCCCGGTGCAGGATGCTGGCTTAGAGGTGACGCTACGGGAACCGATCGGTGTGTGCGCCTTGATCACCCCCTGGAACTTTCCACTCGTGATCGCCTCCTGGAAGATTGCTCCGGCGCTGGCCTGTGGCAACACTGTTGTGGTCAAACCAGCACAACTCACGCCTCTCTCCGTGCTGGCACTCGCCGATATTTTGATGGAGGCTGGTCTGCCACCCGATGTTCTCTCCGTGCTACCTGGGCCGGGCGCGACGGTCGGCAACGCTCTGGCAACGCATCCCCTGATCTCGAAGGTCTCTTTTACCGGCTCAACCGAGGTGGGAACGCAGATCATGCGCCTGTGCGCCAACAACATCACACGCGTGTCGCTTGAACTTGGTGGCAAGGCGGCTAACGTGGTCTTCGCGGATGCCGATCTGGAGCGCTGCATCGAATCGTCCGTCTTCTCCGTCTTCGGCAACACGGGACAGGACTGCTGCGCTCGCTCGCGCATCCTGGTGCAACGCTCAATTTATGAGGAGTTCAGCGCGCGCTTCAACCGTCGCACAGAGGCTCTCGTGGTGGGACAGCCCCTGGATGAGGCCAGCGAGATCGGTCCACTCATCTCTTCTGCACAACGTCAGCGCTCGCTCGATTATGTTGCGCTGGGCAGAGCAGAGGGTGCGAAGATCGTAAGCGGCGGCAATGCCAGTACAGAGGGCGGCTATTTCATGCAGCCTACAGTGCTGATGGACGTCGATAATCAGATGCGTGTGGCGCGTGAGGAGATTTTTGGGCCGGTCGTCTGCATTATCCCCTTCGAGAGTGAAGAGGAGGCTGTACGCCTGGCAAATGATACGCCCTATGGCCTGGCAGGTTCCATATGGACGCAAAATCTGGGTCGCGCCCTCCGTATGGCGAAAGGGATACGCGCTGGCGTTCTCTCGGTCAATTCCAGCCATAGCGTGCACACCGAGGCTCCCTTTGGTGGCTACAAACAGAGCGGGATTGGCCGTGAGATGGGCATGCACGCGGCACAGCTCTATACCGAAGTGAAAAGCGTGTTCTTCTCCCAGGAGTAGTCCAGGAGGGAAAACTATGGATCAACGCGTCGCGCAGATTCTTGCACAAAATCCTGCCTGGAACGGGGTCGCGATCGTGGTCACGCCCCTTGTCGGTGGCATCACCAATCAGAACTATCGCCTGGATATTGGGGAAGAGGCTCTTGTACTACGCATCGGCGGCAAGGGTACACACCTGCTCGGTATCGACCGTGAGCGAGAATGCGCCTGTACGACTCTGGCAGCTCAAGCAGGGGTCGGAGCGGAGGTCGTACAGTTCTTCCCCTCCGAAGATGCCCTTGTGACACGTTTTATTGCAGGCACAGCCATTGCACCAGAAGTAGCGACACAACCAGAGATGCTCAAAAGGATCGTCACCTCCATGCAACACTATCATACTGCACCAGACTTTCCTGGCACATTCTCGCCCTTCGCAACGGTGCGTGTTTATCACACATTGGCGCTTGCACACGGTGTAACCTTTCCCGACACGCTGTCTCACATATTCGCGTTGATGGAGAGAATTGAGGAGGCATTGCAGAGCGTGCAGCAGATCAGGTCTTGTCATAACGATCTGCTGGCAAGTAATTTTATCGACGATGGAAGCGCCATTCGCATTATTGATTGGGAATATGCGGGCATGGGCGACCTCTTCTTCGATCTCGGCAACTTCGCGATCAATCAGGATCTCAATGCTGAGCAGTGCAAGCTCCTCTTAGCCCTCTATTTTGGCGAGGTCCGCCCCAACGACCTTGCACACCTGCATCTTATGCGGCTCGGTTCCGACCTGCGCGAGTCGTTCTGGGGCTTTCTGCAACTGGGGATATCCGAGCTTGACTTCGACTACCATCAGTACGCCTATGAGCATTGGGAGCGCTTTTTGCAGAATATTGCCACGTCTCCATTTGAGCAATGGCTACAAGAAGTGAAGCACGCGTAATTATAAAGGAGAACGCTTTATGCTGGATCAGGCCAGGGTTGTCATCATCGGTAGCGGCATCGCGGGTGCCAGCATCGCCTATCATCTGACCGGGTTGGGATGGCGCGACATCGTGGTGCTCGAACAGGGATCACTCACCAGTGGCACAACCTCGCACGCTCCCGGCCTGGTTGGACAACTGCGCTCCTCCGTCAGCCTGACGAAGATGCTGATGTATAGCGTCTCGCTCTATCGCCAACTTCACATCGAGAACAGGCCAGGCTTCGATGAGGTCGGTAGTCTGCGCGTCGCCTCTTCTAAAGAACGCATGGAGGAACTGAAGCGCCAGGCTGGTTTTGCGCGTGGCGTTGGCCTGGATGCCGCACTGCTTGGTCCACAGGAGACCAGAGAGCTTTTCCCGCTGATGAGTCTGAAGGATATTGAAGGGGCGCTCTACCTGCCCTCAGACGGCTCGGCACGCGCTACGATCCTGGCAGGAGCTCTTTTACAGACGTCCTGTCAGCAAGGTGCAACCGCCTATCCATACACACGTGTACGCGGCATAGAGGTCGTCAACGGGCGCGTGCAGAGCGTCGATACCGAACAGGGGCGTATTCGGACGGAGATCGTGGTCGTCGCCACCGGCATCTGGTCGCCACGCATCGGGCACATGGTTGGCATCTCTATTCCGCTCATCCCGATGCAGCACCAATGGGTCATGACTGAACCCTTGCCGGAACTGGCACGAACCGTTCCCAACCTGCGCGATCCCGATAAACTGGTCTACTTTCGGCAGGATGGGCCGGGGCTGGTCATCGGTGGCTATGAGCGCAATCCGGTTGCCTTTGAGGTCGATGCGATCCCCGATAACGCAAATCCCACGGTGCATGCTTTCGATGATGCGCGTTTTGCAGGACTGATGGAGGCTAGCAGAGAACGCATTCCCTCCCTGCACAATGCGGCGCTGGCGAAGCGTGTCAATGGCTTAGAGTCGTTTACACCGGATGGCGAGTTTATTCTGGGTGAAGCGCCTGGCCTGCGTGGCTGCTGGGTAGCGTGTGGTTTCTGTGCGCATGGCGTCTCTGGTTCAGGCGGCGTTGGCAAGGTGATTGCCGATTGGATCGTGCAGGGCGATCCTGGTATGGATATGTGGCACATGGATATACGCCGCTTCGGCTCTTACGCGTCTAGCCGTCGTTACATCTCGACACGCGTGCATGAGGTATATAGTACATATTATGATATCAGTTATCCGGCATTGGAGCGTAGCAGTGCACGCAAGCTACGTCTCAGTCCGCTCTATCAGCGCCTGACGGAACTCGGCGCAGTCTTCGGTGAGAAGGCAGGCTGGGAGCGCCCCAACTGGTTCGCCTCCAATGAACACCTCGCAGATGGGCAGGCATGGCCCAGGCCGCGTGGATGGGCTGGTCGCTACTGGTCACCTGCGATTGGAGCTGAACACCAGGCCACCCGCGAACGCGTCGCCCTGTTCGACGAAACCTCTTTCAGCAAGCTAGAGGTGCTCGGTCCGGGTGCGCTGGCCTTCCTGCAATCTATCACCGACAACCAGATGGATCAGCCACCTGGAACGGTCACGTATACGCAGATGCTCAATGTGCGTGGTGGGATTGAGTGCGATCTCACGGTGACGCGCCTGGCAATCGACCGTTTCCAGATCGTGACGGGGACGGCCTTTGGCACACACGATCTGGCCTGGATGCAGCGTCATATGCCCACAGATGGTTCGGTCTATATCAACGACATTACCTCTGGCCGCTGCTGCATCGGCGTCTGGGGACCGCACGCACGCGCCCTACTCCAACACGTGAGCGAGAACGACTTCTCCAACGAGGCATTCCCCTACCTGACGGCTCAACAGGTCACCCTTGGCGACATCCCAGCTCTGGCCTTGCGCGTCACCTACGTGGGCGAACTCGGCTGGGAGATTTATGCCCCCACGGAGTATGGACTCAAGCTGTGGGACATCCTCTGGGAAGCTGGCAAGCCACTCGGTGTTGTTGCAGCAGGCTATAGCGCCATCGAATCGCTGCGCCTAGAGAAAGGCTATCGCTATTGGAGCAGCGATATTCACTCGGAGTATACGCCTTACGAGGCAGGCCTGGGCTTCGCGGTCAAGCTCAAAAAGGGTGAATTCCTGGGTCGTGCCGCATTGGAGCAGGCCAGGAGTGCAGGTCTCACGCGCAAACTCTGCTGCCTCACGCTTGCAGATCCGAGCGCTATCGTACTGGGTGGAGAGCCATTACTGGACGGCGACCAGGTGCTGGGACGCGTGACCAGCGGTGGATATGGCTATACGCTACGGCAAAGTATCGCATACGGGTACCTGCCTATTGCGCATACGACGCCAGGGACACGCGTCGAGGTACAACTCTTCGGCCAACGCTATGTGGCGACGGTAATGAAGGAGCCGTTGTATGATCCGACGAATGCGATGATAAAGGAATAGGTCGAAATCATAGGAATTTCTGGAAATATTGACATTTATGTTATTTGCTGTTAAAGTATAATTATAAAAAGTGTTTTTGATGATAATGTAGAAACGACATATAAATTTTGCCTTTTGAGGCGATTACTATGTTGTATTAAAAACATTGTCGATTTAGGTCAATAAGTCGATGTTTGGTAAAAAACGCAATGTAGATGTTTCATTTGGAAAGGATTACCATCATGAAACGACGGATTTTCTCGCTCTCCCTCTCGCTGATCACAACACTCGCCTTACTTTTTTTGTCGGTTCCTCAACCCCTGGCTCACGCTTCTGCGGCAAATCCGGCAGGTTGCTATTATCCAGAATCAACATATTACATTAGATATGTAGAAAGCGATACACAGGGGGAGAGTTTAGGGTGCCAACCCATTAATGCATTTGCTTATGAGTACAGCTTAGATTGTACGGATCAGACATATAGTATCAACGTGGATCTTTGGCTCTCCCATGGCACAGTTCCAGGTTCAGCACGCTATGGGGATAGTGGTCGTTCGGGGTATTATACTTATCCGGGGGATTGTCAGTGGCACGCGGCTCCTAATCGTGCGGTAGCTCGTGTGGATAATCCTGATTTTGCGTGTGCTTGGGCACAAGTTTATGGAGCAGGAGCACGAGACTACATGTGTACCAACAATAATACAATCCGGTCTGGGGGATCGGGACTTTTGACTACCGTTGCCTTACCTAAAATGCGTGGCAAAACGAGAGACACTCTTGTTACGCCGAATGGTCTACAATTAACCTTGCTCAATATCAAACACGACGGCTCGTTGCTTCTTTTTCAATATCACGCTTATAATAGTGGGAAACAGACTGTATCACTAATTGGAAGTGGAGCAGATAATCAGTTCTACTACGTCCAATCCCAAAAGTTTACTAGGACATCTAGATTTTCTGTGGCCCAACAAGCAACATACGGGCCTCTTCCCCCTACATTAGCGCCGGGTGCTTCTGCCAATGGATGGGCAACCATAGCAGTTACCCCAACAACACAGAATACTTTCGATACGGTTCTCTACCGCTTCGGAGCGACGCCATCGTTAACATGTACTAATCTACAAGACAAAACCGCCTGCCATTCTGATGAGGCTTTTCAGGCATTGGTCTGGAACTTCTAAAGAATAGGTTATAATGAGGTTGGAAGTCCTGGTTACTTCTCAAAAGAAATAACCAGGGCACGATGCTTCTGTCCCTGGACCTAGTTCAATGTTTGTTTTTCGTACAGGAGAAATTGAGACAATACTAGCAGGTGTAGTACAGAAGATGCAAAGACTGAAAGGAAGAAAACAATGTCGTGGCAAGAAATGGAATCAGATCAAACGAACGTATCTGCGGAGGGCTACGAAGGCGTCCCTCACAATAATAGTTACACTGCTCCCTCCTTTGGACAAAAACTTTCTACGAGTTCTACTGCTTCTTCACCCTCATGGGGGCACCGTGTAACATTAGCTATCGTTTCGCTTGTTCTTTGGGTAATTGTCTTTTTGGTTGTTATACTGATAATAACCTCTACTCCTGCGCAAATCATAGCGAGTGGCCCAAATTCTCTTCCTACAGTAATAGATAACTCAAAGGCATTCTATACTATCGCGTTCCTCCTTTCATTCGGACTTCTAATATTTAGTATGCTTGTCTTAATTATTAATATCCGCTTTAATAGGAAACCTCAATAAATATGCACTGCCTATTCCTTCTCAGAATGTCCACGTCGTTCATCAGGCACGAGTATCTGGCTGAGCACGGGACTGACAAACTCGGTGGAAAGACAATCCATACAGATGATATCCCAAAGCTTTCCACCCATAAACTTTGCCTGTCGTCGCCGTCCATATTCGCGGAAGCCTGCATTTGCATACGCGTGTTGCGCCGCAAGATTATATTCCCATGTTTCAAGGCAGACGCTGTACAGGCCAAGTGCGGTGAACGCGTAATCAAGCGTTAAACGCGTCGCCTCTGTTCCATACCCACGCCCACGATAGTCAGCCTCGCCAATTTCAATGCCGAAGCCTGCGCTACGATCTCGATAGTTAATATCACCTAGATCGGTTCTCCCAATGGGTTGTAGCGTTGCACGGTCGTAGATGGTGAAGTAGACGACGGTGCGCAGGCGTTCTCGCGCTACCTCCGCCTCATAAGCGGCCTGGATCTCTTCAAGTGTTGAAGGTCGTGGAATACGAAGGGTACGCAGAACGGCAAAGTCGTTTACCCAACGATAATAGAGCGGCACCAGATCACGATGAATAGGGCCAAGAGCTACTTTGTCTCCGATAATATTAAGAATCGGGAGATCCTGGGTCGGCGTTGGATGCTCTTTTGCTTGTTCCATGTTCTTGCTCCTTTCACAATATATACAGGTGGGGAGCGTGCCAATAGCCTGCTTCCATCAGCTCTGATGAGAGAATACGTTCGTTTTCGTGAGATGTCAAGCTATCCACATTGCGTATCGACCCATCCCTATGGTAAACTTTTGAACATGAGGTTAAGATTCAGGTACGGATTCCGCACTATCGTGGCTTCATCCGCACGATATCAGTGAAACGTACGGTTTTATATGCGGATATCGTAAATCCACACCTGTCCATTTCCATAAGACTTCCACATCTGACGTATCTATAGCGTAGATGCGTAAAAGCGTTTCTCCGTTCCTGACTGTTAGCAACTCATAGTTCCTAAAATAGGAGGTGTCAACCTATGACACAATCCAATATCTCTCAGGAAGAGAAAGATAGTGCACTACTGCACAAATTGGGATATCGACAGGATTTGCAGCGCACGCTGGGCTTCCTTTCCAACTTTGCAGTGGCCTTCTCCTACATCTCTGTATCCACCGGCACGTTCTCGCTCTTTTATCTCGGCCTGGCAGCAGGCGGTCCCGCATTCTTCTGGACATGGCCGATCGTCGCCCTTGGACAATTCTTTGTCGCACTCAACTTCGCTGAACTTGCTTCCCATTTTCCCATCGCAGGCTCGATCTATCAATGGAGCAAGCGTCTCTCAAGTCCCACCCTCGGCTGGTTCACGGGCTGGGTCTACTTCTTCGCGGGCGTCCTTACCGTCACAGCGGTCGCATTTACCGTACCGGTTCCGCTGCTGGCTATCTTCCCCAACATTCCAGCCTCGATACTGGGAATGCCGAGCGCCGTTTTTATTGCCCTGCTCGTCATCATCCTCTGTACCGCCATCAATACAATTGGCGTGCGCTTAGTATCGATCATCAATAATATTGGTGTGGGCGCTGAAATCATCGGTATGTTTGGTTTCGCACTTATCCTGCTGATCTTCCACAACCATCAATCTTTGAGCTTCCTGTTCACCGGTCCCGTGCACGATCTCCAGGCCGCCATCCCCGCTACGGCAACGATACCCGCAGCGCCGGCAACACCCTGGACACCGGGCCTGGGCTTCGGCTATTCAGGAGCGTTCATGGCGGCTCTATTTATGTCCCTGTTCGTGATCTACGGCTTCGACACGGCGGGCACGCTTGGTGAGGAGACACGTAATCCGCAGAAGAATGCGCCACGTGGTGTGCTCTGGTCGATCGGCCTCTCCTTTATTGCTGGCCTGCTCTTCCTGGGTGGCACACTGCTGTCGATCAAAGATTATGCAAAAATTGAGAGTATCGCGCAGGGTGCAACGCCGCTCCAGGCACTGCCGACGATCATTCAGGATGCGCTTGGCACGTTCTGGGGCAATGTGTACCTCTTTGTAGTGCTGATCGCCGTCTTTGTCTGCACGCTGGCGATTCAATCGGCCACCATTCGCCTGATGTTCTCCATGGGCCGTGATCGCCGTCTGCCATTCGGGAATATCTGGGGTGCGGTGAATAGCCGCTTCCACACGCCGGGTTGGGCTGGCCTTGCCGTTGGTATCCTTGCGGCACTGCCATTCCTTGTTAGCCAGGCCATCGCCGTTATCGTTACGGGTGCGACGGGCCTGATCTACCTGTCGTATTTCATGAATAACGCGGCCTCGCTCAATGCCCGTCTCAAAGGTTGGCCCAGGGATGTAGCTCCCTTCAAGCTGGGTCGTTGGGGCATCGTGATCAATATAGTTGCCTTACTGTATGGCGGCGTGATGATCATCAACTTCCTCTGGTTCGGTGGGCTGCGTAACGTGTACACCAATCCGACGATTGGGGCGGCGTTCCCTGGCTTGAACAATGTTCCGGCCATCGGCAGCATCCCCATCTTCGAGTTCTCGCTTATCATCCTGTTCGTGATCGGTGCCATCTACTGGTTCGGCTTCAAACGCCGCCAGGTGCTCGCAAATGGCGAGGTCGGCCTCGATCCACAAGCATAACCGTCAATCGATCCTCTGATTTGTGGGTAGTGCTCTACCAAATATCATGGCATCGGGGTAGCGACCCACTTCAGAGC
>JACDAE010000192.1 GCA_013695595.1 Ktedonobacteraceae bacterium
CCTGGAGATTCCTTTGAGCATTGGCGTTGCTGGTGTGGTCCTGGCTCCCGTATGGGCCGCAATCGGCGTCCTGGGCGCATTGATCGCACAGTGCTCAATCGAGGTTGTGCGCTCGGATTCCCCCGTCGAGGGAGTGAAAGATGCCGTCCAGACCACATATGATAACATCACTCCTCCTGAGAATCCTGCATCCTACTAAGAGATGTATGTGAATTTTCGAGAACTGAGCCTGCATAACGAGTATGCAGGCTCATTTTATGGGGTACATCGGGATTATAAATCGCGCACCCACATCATTGCGGGCTTATCAATCGCGCCCTTACTAGATTACGCTCATAACATATAATATAAATAGATAGAAAGAGGTATCACCTCAAGCATGAGCGAAAGCGCTGCAAAAAATGAGGGGTCTCTTCGTACTATTATTTGTATTTACAACAACAACACATATTTTTAAGCATACTCGAAAGGTGATTCCGGCATGCCAATTGCAACACCTGAGCAAATTAAGCGCTACGAAATGGCTCCCTCGCTGGTTATAGCAACATTGGAGGGGCTGGACGAAGCACACATGCAGCAGAGACCAGCAGAAGGGGAGTGGACCATTCACGAGATCGTCATCCACCTGGCTGATAGTGAGACGATGGGCCACTGGCGACTACGCAAAACGTTGGCCGAAGCAGATTCTATCCTACCAATTTATGATGAGGCGGCCTGGGCACAGAAACTCTCCTATCATTCTCAGGAGCGCACACTGGCACTCACATTATTTAGCAGTTTGCGAGCTTCTACCGCTGCTCTCTTACACATGCTGCCTGCTGAAAGCTGGGAACTCACAAGCACCCATCCAGAGCGTGGTAAAATTACGGTCTATGATCTCTTTAACATCTATCTGGAACACGGTGAGCTTCATCTGCAACAGATCGAACGCATCAAACAGCTATTTTCAACGATTGCATAATTTCAGTACACTCAAGCGGGTCGAGAAGAAATGGTTACGCCCACCGCCTCCAGCGGGGAAAGTATCTCTCTCAAACCCGCAGAGGTCAAATGGACATGCAATAAGGAACTTGTATGGTCGGGGGAGGCATAATGACAGGTACTATGGCGGCACGCGTTGCACGCACGAACAGGATTCGTCAGACATACACATTACTCGGATTGGGCGTCTTTTTTATTCTGGCCGCTTTGATTCTACGCTTGAACTCCTATGAGTACCCTCTGGGCGTTCTCCTGCTTGGCGTCGGCCTGCTAATCGGTGCATTCATATACCCGCCACGCCTCATGATCGCAGGATGGCTGGTAACAGCGTTAGGTGTGGCTGTTTTCCTTACGTTCAAGCATTTTATTCCAGGTAATGAGATACTCGCCTTCTTTATCCTGGCTATCGGTGTTGGCTTGTTGGCAATCTCTCTCGTTGGGCGGCGGGGGTATGTTGGCAAGGGAGCAGTCTCTCCTGCGGTGCTCGTCCTGGTTGTTGGCGTCGTCGAATTACTGCTAGCCCGTGGCCTTACCCCGCCGGGATTTATTTCTTTCATGCTCTCTCTCTGGCTACCAGGCATCGGGTTAATCGTCGTTGGACTCGCCTACCTGCTCACCAATGGAAGAGGCGGACACGCATTCTAATTGGTTCAAAAGAGTGCTAGAGAGGTTTTGTTGCCTTCAAAGAAAAGGTCATGGGCATCATGTTTTCTTTCTGAGGATCTTTCATCCTGAAGAATCTATCTTCACCTTTTACCATTTCTGGAAAGTTTTCCCAGCCGCAGAAAGGGAACTCATGAAAGAACTCGATTTTTAGACCTGCCGAGATGAGGGACATAAAAATTTCGCTCAGGCTATGATTCCATCCATAGGTGACCGTGTGCGTCTTTTTCGCGCTCCGATCAGCGTATGTTCCCTCTTCTTCGCTCTTGATGGGTTCTAATGAAAAATAAGGATACGTAACCTGGAAATCAGTTGATTTTTCATCCAGCGTCCACATAAAAGGATGCGCCTCCGCGATATAGAAAAAACCGCCGGGCTTGAGGTAATCCGCGATGATCTTGCCCCAGGGAAACAGGTCTGGAAGCCAGCCGATCGCTCCATATGAGGTATACACAATGTCGAATGTACCCGCAAGAACCTGGGGAAGTTGATAGATGTCGGATTGCACAAAGGTTGCATCTACGCCTATCTCTTTGCTTAATGAGCGGGCCAATGTAATAGCCCTGTCCGAAAAATCGACGCCGGTAACTGTGGCCCCCAATCTGGCCCACGAGAGCGTGTCCATACCAAAGTGACATTGCAGATGGAGCAACGACTTGCCAGCGACATCGCCCACTTCTTCTCGTTCAAGGGATTTAAGCTTCGACATCCCTGCTTTGAAGCTTTCGAGCAGATAGGTATCGCCTTGCGCGTGGATATCCACGGCTTCGTTCCACCACGCAAGGTTGGCCTCAGTGTATTCGTCCATAGAGTTGTTTTGTCCTTTCCTCATAGGCTCTTCACACGGCGAAGAGGCGAAACTATAATCAATACAAAGGCAGTGAGCGTTCCAACTGCGGCAATAATCAGCGTCAGGCGCAGGCCATAGGACTGAGCTAACACTGCGGCCAGCAAGGCACCAAGGGCGGTTGCGCCTCCGCTGACCACACGCACAAGAGCATTGACACGTCCACGTATCTCAACCGGCAAAAGCATCTGTCGTGCGGTTGTATTATTAATCACGTAGATCGTCGCAACGCACTGGATAAGAAACTCACTCGTTACTACAATACATACCACAAACACAAAGGGTCCAGCAGCCAGAGCAATACATGCTTCCGCCACGCATGCCAGGAGGATGCATCCGCTGAGCGTAAAACCTATACCCACGCGCTTTGTAATTGGCTCCGTCAGTAAAGCACCTACCAGCCATCCAATACCACCTGCAACACCGACCGCTCCCACAAAAATGGCTCCCATACCAAGCGTACGTGTAAGATAAAAAACATACTCCGCCAGTAATATACTATCAAAAAAATTAAAGATTGCCGATATGAGCATCAGCACACGAATGATAGGTTGTTGCCAGACGAAAGAGATCCCCTCGCCTATCTCATTCCACAGCCATCGATGCTTGATCCCGATAGCGCGGGGAGCCTCACGCACGCGTATGAACAACAAAGAAAAGGCCGACAGGAAAAAAGAGAATGCATCCACCAGGATAGCGATTGGGCCAGAGAAGAGCTGGACAAGAGCGCCCGCAAAGCCTGGTCCCACAATACTGCCAGTGCATTGCTGGCCTCAAGGCGGCTATTGGCAACCACGAGTTGCTCGCGCTCTACCAGGGTGGGAAGAAAAGATTGGTATGCGACATCAAAAAAGGCGGAGAGGCATCCCACCAGGAACGTCACGAGATAGAATTGTGTTAATGACAACCGATGCAATAATACGGCGACGGGGATAGATCCAATCAGGATAGCTCGCCCGAAGTCGGTCACAATCAGGATGGCGCGTGAGGATATGCGATCCGCGAGCACGCCTGCCATTAAGCCAATCAGCAAAAGGGGCAGACGACCTATAAAAGCCAGGATGCCCATCTGAAATGGGGTGGCTTTGAGGGTGAGCACAGCGACCAGGGGCAACGCCCAGAGCGTCACCTGGGAACCAACCTGCGAAACGGTCTGACCTCCCCAGAGCAGGAGAAAATTTGAATGGTGCCAGAGATTTTTTTGCCTGCCGCGAGTCTTCATGCGAATTCACACCTCCTGCACAAAATTCGCGGATATTCATAAATAGGATTTTTTCTGGATATAGATAGATTGCATCCCCAACACGGGTTTCTAAAGGGCACCCCTACACCATAGGCAAAATATGTAAAAGGGGCAAATATTTCAAAATATCGCCTATGGTGTAGGGGTGCCCTTTAGAAGCCCGCCGTGCATCACATATACCCGTGCAATACCACACACCATTACAATTTCAGTATGGACACAATATGTCCATCTACCAGCGTTACACCTTTGCGTGCACGTGGGAACGCTTTGACGGCGTTCGCATTCACAACGGTTGTCTGCTGTTCGCCATTTGCACCTGTAGCGGTTACGAGCAGGGCGTCCTCTTCGCTGATAAGCATGGTTAGCAAGATATGTTCGCGCTCCGTCAGTTCGGTTGTGACGACACCGGCGGTGGCACGACCTTTTTGTGGATACTGGCTCGTAGGCACTTTCTTGACCAGACCGCTATCGGTCACGACCAGGAAGTTCACCAGCCCACCTTGTTGATTGGAGAGAACCAGTGCGCTGATCATCGTCGCTCCCTTGCCCAGAGCCATTGCTGCGACCCCCTGCCCCACGCGTCCCTGTGCACGCAGCGTCTCATCGCTGAAGCGCAACGTCTGCCCGCTATTCGTCGTTACAAAGTATTCGCTCTGCCCATTTGAGATCAACGCCGCCACAATGCTATCGCCTTCTGCAAGCTTCATATCCTGCAAACCATCAACATCTGCCGTCTTGTACTCACTGAGCGGCGATTTCTTGACCTTGCCCAGTTTGCTGAAGGTGACCATGTAGCGCGTCTCATCGTAGGACTCGATTGGAAGTATCGTCACGATCTCCTCACCCGCCACCAGTTCCAGCAGTTTGCGCAACGGTTCGCCCTTTGCCGAACGCGTGCCAACCGGAATACGATGCGTTGCTATCTGAAAGACTCGCCCACTGGAGGCGACGCACAGGAGATAATCCTGCGATGTGGTCGCGATGATCTGGCGCAGGTGCTCATCTCCACGCACAGGAGTATAAGCTACATTACTGTTTTTGCCACGCGGCTTAAAGGTATCAGCAGGTAACGCTTTGATAGCGCCAGAGCGCGTGGTAGCAATGGTTATCTGTTCGCGATTGTGCAGCATCTCCACTACGGTGACGGGCGCATGTAGCTGGCCCTCAGTGTCAATGATGGTGCGGCGCTCATCACCGAACTGCTTGATCAATTGCAGCATCTCTTTTTTCAGCGAGGCGATCAGGGCCTTACGATCCGAGAGCAGGCTTTCTAATTCGTCGATACGGGCCTGTAGTTCCTCTTTTTCCTTCACATATTTGCCGGCATCCAGGCGCGTCACCTGGGCCAGCGTCATTGAAGCGATGACATCGGACTGTATGGTGGTGAGAGAATACTTGACTTCGATCTCCCTACGGGCGGAGGCACGATCCTCTGCCTGCTGAAATATTCTGACGATCTGCTCGGCGTTGGCGCTACCAATGATGAGACCTTCAACGACGTGTAGGCGCTCACGAGCTTTGCGCAGGTCAAACTCAGCCCTGCGCGTGAGGACATCAATCTGGTGGTTATTCCAGTAGTTCAACAATTCGAGCAAGCCAACCTGCTTCGGCTGACGAGCGGCCTGCATCGGCGAACCAAAGAGAAAGACCATCTGAAAGGAAAGGCCGATCTGCAGGTCCGTTTCGTTAAAGAGTAGCGAGAGCATCTGGGCGGCATCGGCATCTTTACGCAGATCCAGAACGATGCGCATCCCCTTCTCAGTGTCGCTTTCGTCGCGTACATCGGGCAACAAGCCTTCGAGTTTGCGGGCGTTAAAGGCTTTGACGATCGAGGCCTTGATACGGTCGCGCCCAATCGGTGGGATCTGTGTAATGATCAGCGAACGGTTGCGCGGCGTCTCCTCCAGGCGCACCTCGGCACGCACAATGATACGCCCCTTGCCTGTTGTAAAATAGTCTTTGATGCCATCCGAGCCAATAATACGGCCACCTTGCGAGAAATCGGGACCCTGGATATAGCCCCGCAGTTGCTCAACGGTCATATCAGGTTTATCCAGCAGGGCAATGCAGGCACGCAACACCTCACCCAGATTGTGCGGGGGAATGTTGGTAGAGAGACCTACGGCAATACCGCTCGATGGATTGACGATAGGCGGGATGCGTCCGGGCAGATAATCTGGCTCAACCACCTTCGGGTCCTGCTTGTAAGTGGGGTGCAGAGGAACGGTCTCTTTCTCCATATCAGCCATCAACGCATCGGCCAATGGTGAGAGGCGCATCTCGGTATAACGATAGGCGGCGGGCGCATCACCATCCTCGCTGCCCATATTGCCCTGACCCTCGATCAATGGATAACGCATCGTGAACGGTTGAGCCATGCGCACCGCAGCATCATAGACGGAGCTATCACCATGTGGATGATAGTTGCCCAGGATCAGCCCCACGATCTCGGCGCTCTTGACCGTTGGGCGAGTGGGCAGATAGCGAGCCTCGCGCATACCGGCCAGAATGCGCCGCTGCACAGGTTTCAGACCATCACGAGCATCGGGGAGGGCGCGATCGGTGACAACAGAGAGGCCATAGGTCGCGAACGCCTGCGCCAGGATGACCGAAAAATCTTCGCGATCAATACCAGTTTCATTTATATTCATTTCCGATGGAGGAAGTTTACTACTCACGTTTCCTAAATCCTTTTTACCTGATTATTATTAGAACAAATATACAATAAAAAAACAGAGCAAGTCAATGTGAGGATGCAAGAGCTAAGTACCAGGTTCAGAGTCTATCTTAAATGGTGTCACGAAGTCAAGAAAACCGATATATTAAGGTCAAGAAAACATTAGCTTCTATTATACATCTACTTCCTGGTGGCATCGTAGAGATTCCACTCCTGCTAGCTATTGATCGAACTGCTCCAGCGCACGAGATGATCCAGCCCGTCGTACTTCAAGGTGCGGGTGATGCCATCACGGACCTGGCTGGTCGTGTTGCCCCAACTGTCATAGCTGCCCATGTAATCGACCGTGCCCTTGCTCGCACATGTTGGGGTCGAGGCCGTTTGGGATAGATTGCTCAGTTGATGAGGATGAGCACTATCACAATAGAGGTACTGTTCTTGAGTGCTGCCTCCGTTCTTGGGACCTTGCCAGAGTTGGCCCAGATTGGTGTAGACGTACTGATTGGTGTAATTACCGCCCAGCGTGCTTTGATAGGTGACGTTGCCACAGATGCCGTTGCCTGCGGAGGGCACAGCGGCGGTGTTGCTCGCCCAGATCAAGCGGTTCTGTTCGTCATAACAGAAGTTCTGGGTCTCGCTGCCGCCCGTGCCACTTTGCCCAGAGACAGCGGCTTCCGTCGCTGTGCGACTGAGCACATTGCCCACCGCGTCATAGCTGATCTGGTCGTTGAAGAGCGTGGTGCCGTTGCTCTGCCAGGTCGTCGTGGTACCTGTAGGGCGCAGCACGGGATCATAGCTCTGCTGGTCGCAACCGGAGAGCCAGTCGTGCTCAGGTAGCTCATGCCGCCGATGAGGCCCTGCCCGTTGTAGGACAGGGCGGCCAGCGTGGCGACTCCCGTGCTGTTGTTGCTGAGGCCAGTGAGGGTTCCGGTGGTGCCATCGTAGGTCTGGCTGGTCGTGTAGCCGCCGCTGCCTCCCACGGTGGTCTGCATCATCATCGGCTGGTCAACATCGTTGTAGGTCTGCTTCTGCTCATCCTGCGGGAACGTCGGGAACGGCAGCGAGCCACCGGTGACGGCCATGTTGAGCCGCGAGGTGATCAGGCGTCCGCGCTGGTCGTGCTGCCAGTTCTGGGTGACGGTGCCCTGCGCATTGTCGGGACTGGGCAGATACGTGATCGCCACACTCTGGGTCAGGGCTCCAACGGCGTAGTTGCTTCCCGTCCAGGTCACGCCACCGGGATCGGCATCGTAAGTGTTCTTGACAAAGGGATTAGCTCCGCTACTACAGGCTCCATGCACGTCGGAGGTGGGATTGATATCCTGCACACAACCGATGCGTCCGAGCAGGTCTACGCTGTAGCCCAGGGTGCGCGTGCCGGAGACATCGCTGATCATGGCTCCATCGGCATCATAGCTGTAGGTGTGCGTCCCGCGATCGGGATCGGCAATGCTGGTCTCATGGCCCAGATCGTCGTACTG
>JACDAE010000197.1 GCA_013695595.1 Ktedonobacteraceae bacterium
CTCTTACGACGCCTGCGCATCGTGCTGGCAGGTCGAGATGATCCAGAGGGAGAATTCATCTCTCTGGCCCTCATGCGAGAGATAGGGATCTGGCTCTGGAAGGCCCTCCTGCCTGAGAGCGCACCAGTTCAGGAACTCGATGCACTGGCCCAGGCATTACGCACTGAATTGACCCCGCTTTTGTTGACCCTGCCTGATCCCCTGAGTGAGCTACCCTGGGAACTTCTCTATGATCCCGCCGCTTCAGATGAGCGAGGCTTTCTGGCACAACGCCGCCCGCTGCTTCGATTTGCGCCTTCAGAGACACATCCAAATCCTCTTCCCTCACCGCTTCGTATCCTTGTGCTCATTTCGTCCCCGCTGAGTTTAGGCGAAGACTCGCGGGTAGATGTCGAGAGCGAACGCGCCGCCATCGAAGAGGCCACTCGTGAGGCAAGAGAGTCTGGTCTCCTGTATTTGCTCATCGAGGATGATGTAACCCTTGAGCGTGTGCAGCAGGCGCTCACCAGATTCAAACCACACATCGTGCACTTTATTGGGCATGGTGGCTATGACGAAAACAATGGAGGCTTCTTGCTGTGGGAAAATGATCAAGGGAAAGCTCTTCCGTTCTCCGATGTGCGCCTGGCCACACTTTTGCGACCACGTGGACTTCATGCCGTTGTTTTACATGCTTGCAAGACGGGCAATCGGAATGAGCGCATTGATATCTCTGGGGTCGCCGGAACACTGATCAAGGAAGGACTGCCCGCAGTTCTGGCGCAACAAGGCAATTTCTCCTACACGTCGAGCCAGCGTGCGAGCAGAAGTTGGTATACGGCTCTCGTCTCAGGACAGTCCCTGGCCGAAGCGCTCTTTGAGGTCCGGCAGGCTCTTGCCTTGTCAGATCGTCCCGACTGGGCCGTGCCTGTTCTCTATGGCGGCCCAACTAGTCTGGTGCCCTTTCTGGATACAACAGTATCCACGCTTCTTCCAGATCCAACTCTCACCAGCAATGAAACACCGGGAGACTTTCCCGCTCCGACAGGCGTCTTTGTCGGGCGTCATAACGAGATGCGAGCGCTGCGCCTGATGCTGGATGGTCGTTCTCATGGTAAGACCATGGCATTGCTACTTGGACCAGGGGGGATCGGCAAGAGTACGCTGGCGGCACAGGCTCTTGCTCGCTATGGCAAGTACTATAAAGGAACATTGACCCTGAGTTGTCTTGAGTATACCGATAGTGGTCTGTTTCTCCAACGTATTGCCCAGTTTCTCCAGGAGCGCGGATCTCCGGGACTTGCCGAGTCCGTCTTGCCCGAGGCAAAGCTGAGTCCTGAGACCAAAATCGAGGAGACCATACTAGCCTTAAATGTCGCTGGACCGTTTCTTCTCGTGATCGACAATCTGGAAAGTGTCCAGAATGAAGATCAAACCATACGCGATCCCGAGTTGCTCTTCCTCCTGCAAAAGGTGCTGACAAACCTGCGTGGAGGACGTGTCATTGTAACGGGACGCTATGCAATCAAAGGATTTCCGTACCAGGGAAAATTTGCAGCCAATATCTTGCGGCTGGATCTAGATGATCTGAGTTCCTACGAGATCGACCGCCTCCTTGATCGTCATTCCGCTCTGGCCCAACTGGGTGAAGCGACGCGTGCGATACTCATCAACGAGTTTGGGGGCTTTCCGTATGTTTATGACCTTCTCAGCAGTGATGCAGCCAGTCAGAGCCTGGAGCAACTCCTCGCCGATATTCAGGGCCGCGTCACAGCAGAACGCCAGCAACGCAGTGCCCAGGAATGGAATGAGATACGTCAGCAAGTCATCGAGTTTACCGCACTTGACGTTGCAGTTACACGTTTAGCCGAACCCACGCGCCGACTGCTGTCTCACCTGAGTGTCTTGCAGCAGCCATTTCCGCTGCAAGTGATCGAACAAGGACTAGAAACCCCACGCAGCGTCTGGCAACCATTGCTCGACTGGTCCCTGCTCCGTTTTAATGCATCAGAGCGCACCTATCGTTTGCATAGCCTGACCAAACAGTATGCCGAACCTCTGCTGGAAGAACAGGAGCGGCCCCATGTGCAAGCACAATTGGGAACATGGTATGAACGGTATGCTACTCAGGAGAGCCATGAGTTAAGTGATTATCTGGAAGCGCATCGTCTCTATCGGGCCGCTGGGGAAAAGGTGCGTGCTGGGACATTAGCGATGCGGATGGCTGGCACACTTATAAGATATGGACTCTATCCACTCCTTCGTACCTTATGTATAACGACGTTCAACGACGTTCATGATGACGATAAGTCCCTTACTGGTATGAGCCTGCATCAGATGGGAATAATTGCCCAGGATCAAGGAGACTATCCCGAGGCCCGCCGCCTCTATGCGCAAAGTCTGGCTATCAAGGAGCAACTGGGCGACCTGAACGGCAAGGCAAACACCTTGCACCAGATGGGGATGATTGCCCAGAAGCAAGGGGACTATCCCGAGGCCCGCCGCCTCTATGCGCAAAGTCTAGCTATTTATGAGCAACTGGGCAATCTGAGCGGCAAGGCAACCACCTTTGGACAATTGGGAATATTGGCACAGAAGCAAGGAAATATCGAGGAGGCTCTGGATTTTCTTATTCAAGCCTTTCTTCTGTTTGAGCAATTGCATTCCCCCAATCGTACTCTTGTTCAGCAATTGCTCACACGTATCCGGAGCCATATCGATGAACATTCATTTCTCGCACACTGGCAAGCTATAGCGGGTGATCATCCCCTGCCTCCCCTGGTGGAAGAGAAAAACACACAATCGCTCATACAGACAGCAATAGCATTCATGCAGACTCCTACATGGAATGCTTCGCAACAGTTTCTGGAGACGCATCCCGAACTCCTCTCTCCTGATATTGATTCTCTTCTTGAACAACTCGCGCTTGAGATAGAAGATGAACAGACCCGTCAGAGCATTGAAGCCTATCGCCAGTTGTTGCGACGATGTCGTGAGATCGGAATTGCTGCCGCATTTGCCGCACTAATAAACGCAGCAGCAGAACAAGATACTGAAAATTCAACAACGGCTCCAACAAGCCAGAACGAACCTCAATCACTTACCCTAGAAGATCTTCCCCGTGTTATCGCGCGAGTAATACAGCAAGGAACCCAGGAAGATTGTCAGCGGCTTGCAGAAGCCCTGGTAGAAACACAGCATGGCCTCTCTGAAGAACAGGCAGCCATCAGCGATTTGCTAGGATGCTTTGTCTCGCGCTTGCATGGTGAGATACCGGATGCAAGTATATTAACCGATACATTGATAGAACTGTGGCAAGAATTGGAGATACTTCTGGCCTCAGATCCCAAACCCGATGAGCAGGAGAAGAAAAATGGCTGAGAAACAGCGACAACTCATCTTTCGATGCTTCAACTGTCATAAGGATACTATGATTATGGTTAATGTCCCCAGGCAGCTTGCCATGCACCGCAAGAAAGTTGCGGTGGTCCATTATTGTGAGCACTGCAATCGCCCAAACAAACTCGAAGTTGGCGATAATATTGATGTCCACGAGTTCATTCTGGGCCAGGATAAGGAATTGTTGGGCTATCAGGAAGGAATACCGATCCTCCAGGGAGAGCAGGCATTATGAGAGTAGGCCCAGGCCAGGGACTTGATCCCGAAGAAGAAGCCATCGTGCAAGGGATGGCAGACTATTGGCAGAAGGTCTGGAATGAGACGCCTCTTCAGACCATTACACGCCTGGAGGATGCGGCCAAACAGGTCATTGCGGTCACCGCTGCATTGCAGGGCCTCTATCTGGCGATCTTCGTCTTCAGCAACCTGCGTGTGCAACTGGCGGGAATTCAATGGGTGCTGCCCACCTGGATGCTATGGATCGTCTTTTTGCTTCCATTGGCCTGCTGGGTGATCAGTCTCTTTTTTGCCACGCGCGTCTTTCTCCCACGCATCCGGCCAGGAGTCAACTTTAATGAGGTGAGTGCGGGAGCGTGGCAAAAGGTGAAGGATGTCTACAGGCAGGCTGCCGAGGAAAAGTTACGCTGGTTGCGCTATTCCCATGGCTGGCTGGTGGCAAGCTTTGTACTGATTTTGTTGGCGGTGATTCTCTTTGTCTGTCTGCCCACCCCACCGACGGGACCAACCCAGATCCTGATCGTTACGCCGATTCCATCTCCTCTGCCAACACCATAAGCAGAGCAAGATACGTGTACAAAGAAGTGAATACAGCTTTTATATTTGTCGTTACAAGCAGGAGAAACGTTATGCTCACCCTTTTCTATTCTCCCCATATGACCAGCACCGATAACGAGGCAAAACGCGCTTCTGGTCATGCGGACGTGTCGCTCTCTGAGATGGGGCGGCAACGGGCGCATGAACTGGGGCAACACTATGCAACAGAAACGCTGGATGCCATCTTCTGCTCCGATCTCCAGCGTGCATTCATAACCTCCCAGATCGCTTTCGCCGACCGTGGCTTGCCCATCATACCCGATGCCCGACTCCGTGAATACGACTATGGTGACATGACACAGTATCCGCTTGCGCAGGTAGAAGAGGAGTTTCCGAGACGCATCAGGGAGCCATTCCCTAACGGAGAAAGCTTGCTGATGGTCGTCCAGCGTGTGGGAGCCTTTTTACACGATGTGTTGCCTGACTATGATGGGAAAACGCTCGTGATTATTGGGCACCGGGCGACCAAATATGGGCTTGAGTACTGGTGTAACAATGTCTCGCTTGAGGAGATTGTTCAAGCATCCTGGCCATGGCTTGATATTCCTATCTGGCGCTATGAATTGCATGCGCACGATCTTCAACAACGCTCTGTGATCAGCTAAACCTTTATATCAGAACACAGGTCAGTTTTAATACTCCCACGTCTCATGCCCCAACGGCGCTCGATTCAACTCCTCACGATAATATTGCCACGACGGCATAAACCTGTTCATGTATGCAATGAAACGCTCGTTGTGGTGACGCTCAAATAAATGCACCATCTCGTGCACAATGATGTACTCGACACAATGTACTGACTTCTTGCTCAACTCTAGATTGAACCAGATACGCCCCACCTTACTATTACATGTGCCCCATTTCGTCTTCATCTGCTTCACACCCCACTCATCCACCTGCACACCAATGATCTTTTCCCATTTCTCAATCAGGGGCGCAATCTCTTCTTTGAGCCGCTGACGATACCAGGCGGTCAGCACACGCTCCCGTTCAGCCGTGTCGCTATCGATTCGTACACAGAGATCAAGGAATTTGTTGTTGCGAATAACTACTACCGAGGGTGTACCTTTTTGATATGTCACGTTGAGCAGGTAGCGATGGCCCTGATAATAGTGACTCTCACCACTGACATATTCTCGTGCCGATTGACGCTCTTGGGCCTGAAACTTTGCTTGTTGACGTTTAATCCATGTCAGCCTGGAGATGGTGAAGAGGCGCACTCCTTCGTCGTTGACGCGCAATGGGGCCGCAACCCGTATTCGTCCGTTCGGGGGATAGATGCCTAGATGCAGGTTTTTGATATTCTTGCGCACAACATCGACGATCAGGCCATTGACGGTTATCTGGTGCTTCTCAGTACTCATCTTGCTTTTTTACGATCTCCAAAATGTGATTGGTCAGTTCCTCGTCTGGCAATACGGCGCGGATCGCATACCTGACTTCCCGCTCCTTGATCTTGCTGCCACGCCAATCATCCTTCTTCGTACGCTTGATCGCGGTGTCCAGAGTAATGGCGAGCTGCTCATCGTTGCCAAGATTATCATACAACACACGCCTAGCACGTGTGTTTAAGGAGGACGGATAGGCCATCCCACTGCCCGGATTTTGTACCTGCCCGGCCAGCTCTATAATGCTTGCCAGGTATTGCTCGTACTCCTCGGCCTTATTCTGACGCTCCTCAATCAGGTTATCGAGCACCTCTGACATCTTTTCGTAGTATATCGGGTTGCCTGGTCGCTCATCAATGATGACTCTGCGCAGGTTGTTTTCGATGGTTTCGGCAACGGCTTCTTTGTTGCTGGCGATCCCGTGCGGCAAATTCTGCAAGGCATCCGCTCCACGCTCGACCAGCAATTGGATCAGGGTCATATCCTCAAAGGCTGAGATCTTTTTGCTCTCGTCCGCACGGATATAGGCGTCGATCAGGTGGCGCATCGCTGGCTCATACACCTTCAGGTCGATGGCATCACCACTTGCTAACTTCACAGCCGTACGCACCTTTTCGTAGTAATCTACCTCGCCCTTGATCTGCTCAATCTCCTGCGCCGTGTAACCCGCCTCCGCGAGATCACTGGCAATGTTCGCGTAGGCACGGATGAGTGATACCGTGAGCTTGTAGAGTGCCACGCGCCTGGGTTCGCTCTCTTTGAGTGCGTCCTTGTCGGCTGTGTTTTTGGCGCAGAAGTAGCGTATATAGTCTATCTCATTCCTGGGAAGATCGACTGGCTCGCAGAGCGCTTTGATCTGCTCAAGGGCCTCTTCAAGACGTTCTTTGCCCTTCTTGATGCGATCGCTCAACAATCCCTCAACGTCTTCTTTGGCATAGCCATCCAGAGCTTCTGATGTGTAGTCGTGGACCGCGTGCTCAAGGCTCTTGAAGAGGTCTTTGTAATCGACGATGTAGCCGTAGTCTTTGTCTTCCCCATCCAGGCGATTGACGCGACAGATGGCCTGGAAGAGTCCGTGATCTCGCATCTGTTTGTCGATGTAGAGATAGGTGGCCGATGGCGCGTCGAAGCCCGTCAGGAGCTTATCCACGACGATGAGGAGCCTCATCTGGCCCGGCTCCTTGATGAACTTCTCTTTGACCTCTTCCTCGAAGGTTTCGGGATCTTTGCCACCCAGCATTTTATTATAAATGTCGTATTGCTTCAGCTTCTCTGTCAGTCCTTCGCCGGTTTCCTCTCCTTTGATATCAGCAGGTGAGGGTTTGTAGGAGGTGACGATGGCGCACTTATCAAATCCCTGTGCGGTGAAAAGCTCGTAGAATTTACACGCCTGGTAGATGCTGCCCGAAACGAGCATGGCCGTGCCGCGCCCACTTTGCAGACGTGGTTTCATTTCCATGTCGACCATGATGTCGTCCACGATCATTTCGAGCCGCGACTGCGAACTAAATATCTTCTGCATCGTGCCCCACTTCTTCTTGAGTTGGGCCAGCGCGACATCATTCAAACCCCTGGTCTTTGCCTCAAACCATTGGTCGATCTTCTTCTGCGAGGTAATATGCTGCTCAATATCACGAGCTTCGTAACGCAGATCCAATACGACCTTATCACGTATCGCTTCATCAAATCTATATGTATGTATATATGTACCAAAGACCTCAATGCTCTTTTGCTTGTCGTCTTTCAAGAGCGGTGTGCCCGTGAAGCCGATAAACATGGCATTGGGTAGAATGAGCTTCATGGCGTCGTGCAGTTCGCCGGATTGCGTGCGGTGACACTCGTCGACAAAAACGTAGAGATCGCCTCTGGCTTTGAAATCTGCGGGAATGCTGTGTTTTACGTCCTCAAGAAAACCTGCAACATCGCTCTCTTCCTTGCCTGCAAACTTGTGGATGAGTGAGCAGATCAGCCAGGGCGTGGTGGCGTTAAGCTGGGTGATAAGGTCTTGCCCACTTTTCGTGCGATAGATCTCTTCGTTGACGCCTATAAAGACATCTTTGATCTGCTTATCTAGTTCGGTGCGGTCGGTGATGATCAGGACACGAGCATCTCGCACGTTTTCACGAATCCAGCGTGCTAACCAGACCATAGTCAGGCTTTTGCCGCTGCCCTGCGTGTGCCAGATAATGCCGCCCTCACGCTGGCGTACCCGTTTCTGTGCCGCACACACACCGAAGTACTGGTTGTGGCGACAAATCTTCTTCACTCCTCCATCGAAAACGATAAAATCTTGGATGATCTCCAGGAAACGCTGCTTCTCACAGAGTTGCGTCAGAGCGCGGTCCAGCGGATTCTCAATGGGGCTATCCTCTTTCCAGCTCAGATAATACTTCTCGCCGTTTTCGATGACGCCATAGCGCAGACCCTCGGTGTCGTTGCCTGCCATGATGAACTGGATGGTTGTGAAGAAGGGCTGGATAAAGATTTTGTCCTGGTTGCCTATATTCTGGCGAATACCTTCACTCACTGAGACGATTGAGCGCTTCAGTTCCAGCACACCGAGCGCAATGCCATTCACATAGAGCACGATATCGGGCCGTTTGGTATTTTCACCCCTGATCGTGACCTCTTCGGCAATCGCGAAGTCATTCTCAAGTGGATGCTCCCAATCGATCAGCCAGACGGTTTCTGTATTTTCACCCACGTCGGGCCTGACCTTGACACCGTAACGCAGCAGGCCATAGACCTCTTTGTTGATGTCATAGAGGCTTCGGATCTGATTCCCCGCCTCTTTATTGAGCTTGTCTAAAGCTTTGTTGATGAGG
>JACDAE010000221.1 GCA_013695595.1 Ktedonobacteraceae bacterium
AAAACACGCACGATATCAACCCTTTTCGGCTCGCTTGCGAGCCATATCCGGAAGGAAAGCGAGAATTAAATAGCCCTGATGCCCAAAAGACGGACTTGTTCTACACGAAAAAGCTGCCTATAATAGGAAAATAATGGAGGAGCATATGAGAACAATACGACCGATCACTCTCTTATCAAAAATTGGCAGGCTGATTCTTCTCTCAATCGGCATGGGATTTCTTCTTATCGCCTGTGGTACAACAGGGGGCTCTTCAACACAGGCCGGGAGTACTCCTACAACAGGATTTCACACGAGTGCAAAAACATCCGATGGGATGTTTTTGCTGCAATTCAGTGTGACGCCAAACACTTTTGGCACGAACGCTTTCACAGTCAGTGTGGAGGATGCAACGAGCAAAAAGCCTGTGGCTGATCTGACCGTTCAGCTCACTACAACCATGCTTGATATGAATATGGGCACCGATAGCATTTCACTGCAATCCAAAGGCGATGGACAATATAGCACCCAGGGTCAACTCTCGATGGGCGGGAATTGGGAGATAGGTATGCACATTAGAACGCCAGACAAGACGCTGCATGAAGCGAAAGTCAAGCTGTACACGCCTGGATGATGCGCTCCTATCGTCCCTCTTTCCTCATTGCCAGCCTACTGCGTCAACATAGATCTTTCCGCTCGCTGGTCCACTGGCTGACGTGTCAAATTGAATCCCAATTTGCTTTGGCACACCGCTCATCGTCGCGGATAGAGTATAGGTCAAGGGATTCCAGGTGCCGGGCTTTAACTGGACCGCGTCATTGGAATACCAGTGATAATCGCTGCCAACGACGAACAATTTTGCGGTGAAAGGCAAGGAGCCTGCCGGAAGATACGCATAGGCCGTAACGGTCTTTCCGGCACCGGGATAGGAAGTCTGGCTGGCAAGATCGACCGCGATATAGGGATAATTGCCAGCGCTTATATTAGTGAGCGTCACCTGCAATGCATGCTTACCAGCGAAGGCAAACGCGGTGCTGTTCTGAACAGCCGAGACGCCCGAACTGCGCCCACTCCAGCCATCCGCACTGCCATCTTCAAAGGAAAAGTTCTGGACACCATTCAAACTCACCGTCGGCGTGGCTGGAGTGGGCGCGGGCACTTTTCCATGCAAGATCATTTTCACATAAAGCTGTTCAAAAACCGCACCCTGAAAGGTTATTTTGTTATCATTATCGACCAGGGGAATGGCCGTATTAGTGCACGAATATTGCATCGACGCAAAGATGCGATTATTGGCGAGCGTTTGCAACGCTTTATTCGTCCATGTCGTCATAAATGCACTATTATTATTTTTGCCGTCGTTGTAGGCAGCATCTGGCGCGTAATTCCATTCAGTGATCATAACAGGCAGTTCGGTGCCGATGGTGGCCTGCATGGCGGCCCTGCTATCGCTGATATGCTTGTTCCAATTATCGATGTTCGCGATACACTGATCTGCGGGCCATTTATAGCTACAGGTATACTCATGCCAGCTTATCTCATCTGGTCGTGGCTGAGCTTGCTGCAAAAATGCTCTCAGAAAGTCTCCATTATATTGATAGTTGACTGGACCCACAAATTGCCCATTGAGCGCCACCTGCTTCATCTGTGGAATAACCTGATTCCAGGCCTTTGTATAGGTAGTCGCGCTCACCCCAGCCCAATCATCTTCATTGCCAAACTCGTAATACACCACGCTTTTGCCAAAGACGCCATTCATCGCCTTAATGATGCTTGTATCGGCTGCCACGACATTCGCACCACTGACGCTATGAAGCACGACCAGCGGAACAGCTCCCAGCGCCTTGATAGTCTGGGCGGCCTGTACTTCCACCGCTTCCGTAAGCTCCTGGCGCACCGGCATACGCATGATGCGTGGATGCATCTGTTGTAACGCTGCACGTGTTGGTTCTGAGCGCAACACCTGGTCATTTCCATTGAAGAGGCCGAGATTGGTACCAAAAAGGAGAGGTGACACTTCGCCACTATTTTGCGTCGGCACCGCTGTATGTGTTGTGCCAGTCTGTCCGCTTTGCGCCTGCTGTTTGTTGAGGAGGAACCAGCTACTCG
The DNA here is from genome assembly GCA_013695595.1 of Ktedonobacteraceae bacterium. GTDB lineage: Bacteria > Chloroflexota > Ktedonobacteria > Ktedonobacterales > Ktedonobacteraceae > JACDAE01. Next base: position 2,089 of record JACDAE010000221.1, read on the forward strand.
CGCCTATAACAAGTACGATCAGGACAACGACGAGTGGGATGAGGATACGGGGAGCACGGCTATGTGGGTCTGGTTTCGTTTGCATATACTATCGATCCTTAGCTTTTTTTGATAATCATATAGAATTCATTCTATGCATACTCTATCATTAGAAGGGGGAGGTTGGAAGAAATTGGACTGTCAGATAGTACCTCTTTCGGAATTTGGGGAAACGCCAATACAAATGCGCTCCAACTACCGACATTACCGCAAACTTGGTAGGGCACCATATTATGCTGTTTCAAAAAATTGATGTGGATATCACTATGATGGACCTGATAGGATCAGGGTAGGGAAGCCATTCATTCTTCCGTGGCCGATGACAGGCCGATGCAGCGCTATGGCATCCCTCGGAAGAATGAATGGCTTCCCTACCCTGATCCTATTTTCCTACAATACAGGTATCCAGATTTCGCGTTTCACAGAGCAACTAGAGTGCGGGTACATGCTCCGGCATCTTTTTCTCTGGAGCAACCTTCTCCATGCGCCTGGTCATCGCACGCGTGGCGGCCATCCAGGAACGAACGAACATCCAGGCTGCAACTGCGCCGACTCCTGCTAGCGAGATCCACATAATGGTGAGGGCCACAGCCGGGTGGGCACTACTCGTGAATGCATCTGCAAAACCCGCCAGGTAGGTCTGACTGGCTGCCTCAATCGCGAAGACCTGTGGCAGATAGTAGAGCGTTGCACCTGTAACC
>JACDAE010000227.1 GCA_013695595.1 Ktedonobacteraceae bacterium
GACTCATCGCCATTGGTTTTCATGTAGCCAGGAGCACTCCAGGCGTCGCCGTAGAACTGTTTGACGCCGTACTTCTGGCCCTGCTGTGCCAGCCAGATCTGCCCCTCGCTACTGCCGAGTGGGACATAGATTGGGGGAGCAGTTGGGCTGCCAGGACTGGTTGGTTCAATCGTGTTGGCCGCATCCGAAGGGAACAGGTTGCGTAAAATAGTGAAGCCTGCCCCAGTCGTTGGACTATAAAGCAGATCGAGAATCTGTTGCTGCTCAGTTGCTGATGACGATTGGAGAGTAGAGGCTGGCCCGAATGCATCTGAGAAGCCGAAGCCGTCCATTGTTTGATATTTTGTTGCGCCGTTAATCGTAATACTGGAGGCTGCATGCGCCGAGTGGGTGGCCGCGAAGAAGCTGATGGTAATGGTTGTGATCAAAAGTGCTACAAGCAGCACCGATCCAATTTTGTGCATGGTGGTGTGAAACATCCCTGTTTTCCTTTCCATCCTTATACCAAGGAGGCTGGCCTACTACTAATGTCAAAGCCAATATGTTGGAAAAGTATTGACAAGCGTTTACAAGAGGTAAACGCTTGCAAGCTTAAGAGAGATATACCTCATGGTATGGTCCCTGTCAACCCTTTGTATGTGAATAAACAAAAACTCATGTGATATAGACGCGCGGTTCACAAATACCCCTTATTACTTCTCTGGCAATCAGGAGGTGCTTGCGTTGCCTCAGAATCAATCTATTGAGATAGCGGTGCGATTTCATCAGGACACGCTGTAGATATAACCCTACCCAAGCGCCGTTAGCCCTGCTATACTTAAACCAGCAAAAAGGGAGGATATTTTCTTGCGACGAACAAAAATTGTGTGCACTATTGGCCCGGCAACGAGTAGTGAAGAGCAGCTTGAAGCGCTTGCTCGTGCTGGAATGAATGTAGCGCGTCTAAATTTTTCGCATGGCGAGTGGGAAGAGCATGGAGCCGTGATCGCAAGGGTGCGTAGGGTTTCAGAGCGCCTGGGGTGTTCTATTGCTATTCTGCAAGACCTGCAAGGGCCAAAGATTCGCACGGGTAAGTTGAAAGGTGGTCAGCCGGTGCCGTTGGTGAACGGTGAGACATTGATTATCACGACCCGTGATATTGAAGGAAGCCTGGGGATTGTCTCCACAACGTACCAATCTCTCCCTCGCGATGTCAAGCCTGGGGATCGTATCTTGTTGGACGATGGCCTGTTGGAATTGCGTGTGACGGATAGCGATGAGACAGATGTCTGTTGTGTTGTTGTCCATGGTGGCCTGTTGAAAGAGCATAAGGGCATCAATCTACCGGGAGTGGCGGTAAGTGCACCTGCGATGACGGAGAAAGATCGTGCGGATCTCAAGTTTGGTATTGAGCACGATGTTGACTATGTGGCACTCAGTTTTGTGCGCCGCCCAGAGGATATTGTGGAGGCGAAAGCGTATATTCAGCAGCTCAAAGCTGAGTTGGGACATGACCTTAATGAGCCTCTGCCGCTGATCGCGAAGCTAGAGAAGCCAGAGGCAATAGAACAGTTGGATGAGATTCTCAAAGTGACCGATGGCGTTATGGTTGCACGCGGCGATCTTGGGGTGGAGATGCCGTTGGAGAATGTCCCGGTGATTCAGAAGCGGATCATCGCACGCTGCAACGACCTGGGCCTGCCGGTAATCACCGCCACACAGATGTTGGAGTCGATGGTGACCAATCCTCGTCCCACGCGTGCCGAAACCAGTGATGTTGCCAATTCCATTCTCGACGGAACTGATGCGATCATGCTCAGTGCTGAGACTTCGGTCGGGGCTTATCCGATCGAGTCGGTGGAGACGATGGCGCGTATAGCTCTGGAGACGGAGACCAATGGCCTCGTATTACGTCGACCACATTGCGGCGAGCTTACCCGTGCGCACGCTGTCAGCCATGCGGCCCTTGCATTAAGCGAAGAGACGAGCGTCCAGGCCATTGTGGTCTTCACACGTAGTGGCGCTTCGGCCCATTTGATCTCGAAGGATCGTCCTCGCACGCCTATCCTGGCCTACACGCCTTCTGAGCGGGTCTATCGCCGCCTGGCGCTCTGGTGGGGTATTCTCCCACGTCAGATTGCACTGGAGGCTTCAACTGAAGTATTGACGAATGTCGTTGATCAACGCTTACAGGATGACAAACTTATCCCCAAGGGCGCGTATGTCGTTGTTATGGGTGGTCTGCCGATTGCCAGTAGTGCCCGTTTGAACTTTGTGCGTCTCGTGTGTGTTGGTGAAACGTCGATGTAAATGAGATAATTCGGTGTCGTACTTCATGTCGTGTTTCCTCGCGTTCTCTACTTGAAAACTAGCTTTTTGTGACACATAACACGTTAGAAAAAACGACACCGAATTGTCTTATTTATAATATCTTGGAGAAAAGGGGGTTATCTATTTAAACTTTCCACTAATAGATTTCCCGATTGGCCATCAAAGACAAGATAGCTCGTGGCAAAGGTACCAGGGGTATTTTTATTGTCGGGTCCGAGAATAAATGTTCTAGACCCTTTCATTTCGACAACACACACAAGATCGGCATCTGCAACACCAATAGACGTATCAAGCAATTTTCCAGCCTCTTTGCTGTTCATAAATTGAACGCTTGTGACAGTATAATTGCTATGATTGTCTACCTCTCCAACAAATTTGTGGAAGGATGCAAAATTTCTTGCATCCTGCTCACTAAAAACTTTATTTGGACTAAGTGTCTTATCCGAGTTAGAGGCATTGCCAGATATGTATTTGGGAGTAATTGCAGGTCTTCCAGGTCTCATGGAATAACCGGAAGAGTTTGAGTTTTGTTGAACCATTTGGGCTTGTCCTTTAGATGGACTGGACAATACAACAACAGAGACAATGATAATAAACATAAATGCTGTTGTCAAGGCTACTACTACAATTTTCTTAAATTGATTTTTATGAGGATATTTTACATTATGCTTACTCATGCCATATAACATCTATTAATTTGTGATATGTAAATGAGATAATCTGATTTCATGCTAAAAAGCATGAAATCAGATTATCTCATTTACAGAGAATCAACTGTGACTCAGGAATGTATTACCAGCAATCATAGGGTGGAGGTGGGCAATCGCGCAAAGGATAGAGCCAATGTGTATGATACGCGGGTGTCATGGGTGCCGCGACGAGATGCGTTGTCCAGCTTAATAGGCTCATAAGTATGAGAAGCGCCAGGATTAAGAGAAGAAGAGTTCTTTTAAACGATAGTATCATTTGCCGCAGTTCCTTCTATATGCTACCAGGAAAAACGCGCTCCAGTTATCGGAGTATGAACGAGAATGTCCATCTATTTAGTAGGTGGAAATTTGCTTCCAAAAACTTGCCAATTTTGCTATCTTTCTAAAGAATCGTTAAGTGTATGTGAAAGTAGAAATTTATTAACTGTGATTGGTCACGCGAGAGAGCTAAAAATGAGCGATCAGAACGAAGATCTGCAATCAGAAATTCGTGTCGTGGCAGAAAAAGCTGTTCAAACTTATACACAGGGAATTCTAGAGGCGGAAGCATTGGTTGAACAGATTCTTGTAGAGTGGGAGCGGGTACGCAAGGGGGAATTGCTGCCATCGCATGATGTATTGGTGCGTATTGCACAACGCATATGCAGCCGCACGTTGTATGCCGCCTGGCGTACACGTGATATGGCTGTGCGTAATGCTGCTTTCTACAATATCAGACGGTATCTGGAAAATTCGTTACTGAAGACACGCTATGCAGCGTTGTTGCGTCAGATTGCGCACGCCGAAGAAGATGTCGTGCATCAGACGCTTGAAATTCTGCTCAATGCTGAGACCAGAGGACCGGATGATCCAGCAGCGTTTTTAAAATGGATGCAGACTATTCTCATCCGTCAGGCGCATGGGTATCTGCAGAGACAACAACACGGTAGTGAGGTCTCACTGGATACGCAGATAGAACTTTTGCAAGAGCGGCTCGTAGATCATAATGATGGTGCAGGTGACCCATTAGAGCATGTTCTCTTGCAAGAGTTGCATGAAGCGCTAAGCAAAGCTATTCTATCGATGCGCAATCCGAATTATCGTTCGGTGCTGGTCTATACGTATCTTGCAGGGGTAGATGAGGAAGAACTGGCACGTCGCCTGCATGTGGCCGTGCAAGATATCTACATGTGGCGCTATCGTGCATTGAAGACATTGCGTCACAATCAAGAAATCATGAAGATATTGCGTTCTCTCGTAGAGTAGTGTATTGTTTAACTAACAGGTGTATGCGCGCAGTTGCTCTGGAAAAGGCTGGCGATGGGCTGTGATAGAATAGTGCAACTCTTAAATATGGATTGGCAAAGGGACGGGGATGAGGCCGCAATCAACAGGAAGATTGTGGCGCATATCCATTCCTGTCCTCTTTGCCATCATGGTCTGGTTCGCCTCACTATGAATCTCTTGAGTGCAGATCTGCTTACCTGTGATCAGTGCTGCAATAGTTTCCCCGATTACTATGAAGCCACGCGCCCCAATTATCCCCTTGTTACGATGCCTCCACAACAAATTGCTGAAGTTGCTCGCCACCTGAGTAGTTGCCCATCCTGCCGCGAGGAGTATGAGGAACTGGTGTCGTTGGGGGAGTTGGAGGAGATGTTTTAAGCACGCGGTTTAATATTATGAGATTTCGTCGAGGTGTGATGCATAGTACGAAATAGGACGTTTAAAGTACTGAAGAGTTTCATCTGCCGTGGTCTCTATCAGATTGGTCAAAAGCGGCTCTATCGCTTCTTTATAGTGTTGTGTATTGTACAGGGCCATCGAGAGAAAGACCTGAAGCGCCCGGTTGTGAGGAAACTCTTTGACACCGCGACGTAATGTTTCTTCCGCTTTCTCATATTCTCCCAATCCCCGGTACGTGCTTCCCAGGCCAAGGTAGGCTCTTTCGAGGTCTGGTCCGGAGAGTCCTTGAGAAAGAGCTTGCAGGTAGAAGGGAATAGACTCATGTTCGAGGCCCAGATTGTCGTGCACTACGGCGGTCTGAAAGGCGATTTCGGCATTATCCGGGTATGCGGCTGCAAGGTCTAAAAGGAGTGTTCGTGCTTCCTCCAGAATAGCCTGGTCTTGTTTTGCTCTTCCTGTTTCACGCAGTTGAATGGCTTCTGCTAAGCGATCTTGCATTATTATTTCCCTTTGAAATTCTGGCTCTGCGTCAATAGAATCGGGGTAGGGGCGTCAC
>JACDAE010000236.1 GCA_013695595.1 Ktedonobacteraceae bacterium
ATCTTACAGTGCGCTTGTGGGATGTGCGTTTGGGTCGGTGCCAGCGCATATTGCAGGGGCATGAGGGCTGGGTCTGGTCGGTCGTTTTTAGCCCTGATGGGAAGATGCTTGCGAGTGGGGGAGATGATGGAGCAATCAAACTCTGGGATAGAAAAACAGGAGCATGTGTTCGTACCATAAGACGAGATCGTCCGTATGAAAAGATGAATGTTGCCGGGATACGCGGCGTGTCGGAGGCGCAAAAGGACGAACTCTATTTTCTGGGTGCCGTGTAGGCTGTGCATACCTTCTTGTTTTCTCATACCCTTGCCATTATACTGGACAAGAGATAGAACAACGGCGTTGTTTTGTTGTTTTGTGTCTATTATAGAAGAAGGCAGTGAGGAGAGAAGCTTATTATGGATGTTCAGGATGTAATACATCGGGCAAAAGAAGAAAATTTGCGCCTTGTGCGCTTTCAGTATTGTGACAACGGTGGCATTATCCGCAGCAAAGCGACCCATGCGAGTAAGCTAGCGACGCGTATCCATGAAGGGATCGGGCAGACGCTGGCGATGCAGGCATTTACAGGTGTCGAGACGCTGGCTACCGTTGAGGGGATGGGGCCGGTTGGTGAATTCCGCCTGGTGCCTGATCCGGAGACATTTGTGGTCCTGCCTTATGTTCCCAATGCTGGTAGCATGCTTTGTGATATGATCCGCCTGGATGGCGAGCCGTGGGAAGCCTGTCCACGCACCTTTCTGAAGCGTATGATTACGCGCCTGGATGAGCAGGGTATGCGTGCGGAGGCTGCGGTTGAGCACGAATTCTACCTTGCACGCGAAGAGCAGGGGAAATATGTGCCTGCTGATAGCAGTCTTTGCTATAGCACAATCGGCCTGGATGAGCAGGCAGACGTGATCGATGCGATCCTTGCGGCACTCGAAGCACAAGGCATCTCAATCGAACTATTTCATACCGAACTTGGTCCCTCGCAGCAGGAACTTTCGATCCGTCATGCTGGTGTATTGAGTGCCGCTGATCACGTCTGTCAGGTGCGTGAGACCATACGTGGAGTGGCTCGCAGCTTCGGCCTTCTCGCAACGTTCGCCCCCAAGCCATTTCTTGATCAGGCGGGCAGTGGTGCCCATATTCATATGAGCCTGTGGGGAAACGAACGCAATGAGCACGCCCATCAAAATCTCTTCTATGATGCCAATGAACGCGGTGGATTGAGTCAGCTCGGCAAATATTTTATCGGAGGTGTGCTGTATCATATCCGAGGGCTTATTGCACTGACCTGCGCCAGTCCCAACTCGTATCAGCGCCTGTTGCCCCATTTCTGGAGTTCAGCTTATGGTGCATATGGGTTTGATAATCGTGAAGGGGCGATCCGTGTTCCATCGCTCTTCAGTCAGCGCGAAGCTGCGTCGAGCAACCTGGAATTGAAAAGCGCCGATCACAGTGGTAACCCCTATCTGGCCCTGGGAGGACTCATCGCCGCCGGACTCGATGGGATTGAACGCCATCTTGATCCAGGGGAGCCGCAGCAGGTCGATCCCGGCAATTATAGTGATGAAGAGCGTGAACGACGTGGCATTCGTCGCCTGCCTACTTCCCTCGATGAAGCCCTCGACGAACTGGAGCGCGATGCTGTCCTCACTGAGGCATTGGGGCCCTTACTGGCACGATCTTACATTGCCGTCAAGCGCAGCGAGATTGATTATTTTAAGGGGAAAACGCCGGAAGAAGAGGCAAGGCAGCATTTTTATAAGTATTAGGCAAGTGGGATTGGTGGTAGCGGCGGGCCGTATTTGATCATATGTAAATAGTACCAATAGATCTGGATGCTAGCCCGTCTTCCCATTTTCTTGCATCCCTATGTGCAAATATCATATATAAATTGCAGTAAACCGTTTATGATAAAGAGGAAGGCCACGGAATAGCGCCTCTTTAAGCGTGTATCGTTGCTAAAAAAATAAAAAGGTAGTATACATTGTCAACACAAAAGAAGTATGGATATCGTATTGAGGGTGGTTACCCGGTTATCGGAAAAATAGCCTGCTCAGGCGCAAAAAACTTTGTAATTAAGGCGATGGTAGCCGCCTTGCTTGGTGATACTCCTACCACACTGACCAATGTTCCCGCGATCGGCGATGTCGATATTACAACCGAGCTGCTTACTTCGATTGGTGCTACTGTTGAGCATCCAGCCAAGCATACGCTGCTGATCGATCCAACTACTATGAATGTCTCAAATGTACCAATGCCGCATTCTGGCAGCAACCGTGTACCGATTCTGCTGCTCAGTGTCCTGTTGCATCGCTTCACATCGGTCTCTGTACCAGTTGTTGGTGGTTGTAAGATTGGTGCGCGTGCCGTCGATTTTCATCTGGAGGCTATTCGTCACTTTGGGGGCATCGTTGACGAGACGCCAGAGGGATATGTTGCTCGTCGCATTAAGCCGCTAAAAGGTGCCCAGATCGATCTACCTTATCCCAGCGTGGGAGCCACTGAGACCTGTTTATACCTGGGAGTCCTGGCTGAAGGGCGTACGCTGATCTCCAATGCCGCGATTGAACCTGAGATTATGGAATTGATCACCATGTTGCGCTCAATGGGCGCGATTATTTTTACGTCGCCTGGACGTGAAATTCGCATTGAGGGTGTGAAGCGGCTAAACGGCACGCGCATGGAGGTATTAGGGGATCGCATCGAAGCCGCTTCCTGGGCCTCGCTGGCTTGTGCATCAAACGGCAATGTAACCGTGGAGGGCATTCGTCCCGATACGTTAGGAAACTTTCTCTCCTATTATCAGCAGATCGGTGGTGGGATCGAACTCACCGGACCGAATAGCATTCGTTTCTTCCGCAAGGAGGATCTGCGCCCGGCTGTGATCGAGACCGATGTGTATCCTGGCTTCTCGACTGATTGGCAGCAGCCATTTGCCATTCTACTGACTCAGGCCAATGGCATCTCCATTATTCACGAAACCGTTTATGAAAATCGCTTCGGTTACCTGAAGGCGCTTGATGCATTGGGAGCCAGAACACAGGTCACAACGCATTGTCTTGGTGGTTCTCCCTGTCGCTTTAAAGACAAAAACTACGAGCATAGTGCGATTATTACTGGCCCTACACCTTTCACTGCCAGCGAAAACTATATCACTGTTCCCGATCTGCGTGCAGGCCTGGCGTATGTCATCGCAGCAGCCATCGCACATGGGACCTCGATTATTACGGGTATTGATTTCCTGGAACGTGGGTATGGGGATATTGTGCCGCGCCTGGCCTCGCTCAATCTCAAGATCGAACGTGTGCCTTTGGATAGAATTGAGTCCGTTCCCGTACAGGTGTCATTATAGCAACGTAGCGACCTAATTTATTGCGTCCATCAATTTATTGACCTTTTCCTCTAGGATGAGTATCTCAATAAATTGATGGACGCAATAAATTAGGTCGCTACGTTGTTAATATGCATTAACTGTTAATATGTATTAATTGGTACTGGTTGTGTTGACGGTGTCTTTTGTGGTGCTCGCAACGTCTTTTCCGGCGCTCTTTACTTCAGAGGCGGCGTTCTGGCCGATTGTACCCAGG
>JACDAE010000416.1 GCA_013695595.1 Ktedonobacteraceae bacterium
GGTGGGTATTTGTGGTTCCACATTTGCGGCATAATGGGTATTTGTGGCACTACATTTGGGGAAACATTGCAATGACGTTTGACAGAGCCATAGTAAAACGAGAAAGATGATGAAGACATTTTATATCAACAGGTCCGCCAATACATCAGCGGACACCCTGCTCGCCATTGGTTGGGCTGCCTTGCTGCAAACGGTATGCAAAGAACTCGGCAGACCAGATAAGCAGATCTTGCTCCAATCCCAGCAAGGTTCCTACGAGATCACGATCACACGTGCCTTGACTGAAGAACAGCTTATCAGTGACAAGAAGATTCCGTTCCTTGATCCGCTTATCTCAGCCAAACAAGATGAACGGCAGGCAAAAAAGGGGCGTACCTTAGAAGATGGTTTCAATTACGAGAAGCAGCGGGAGAAGCAGAAGGAAATGGTCGCACAACGCAGATCGTTTGTTGATCCACGTTTACGTTCGCCCGATGCATTCTGGCTGCAAGATCCCAAATTGATACAGTTGCGCGAGGATGGGCCACGACTGGACTACCCGCACTATCAAGCCATCAATATGATGAAGGTGCCCGATACGTTCAATGCGATTGTGTTGCGCTGGCAAGGTCTATCCGCGCAACAGCAATGGCTCTCGATTAGCTTGCTCTTCAGATTGTTTTCGCAGCCGGAAAATGATGTGGAAGCAGCCATCAGCGATTGGGAACGATTAGCAAAAGAACAGGAGATTGAACGCAAAGCTACCGTAACCGCCGTACAGGTTATTAATCCCACCACCGGGAAAGGGTCGAATACGCCCAAAAGCGACCACCTCAACAGTGGTGGATTGGATAGCTTCTGGCTGCTCGAATTGCTGAAATTTAAGGGATTTATGCTCGGCGCAATGCCATATGTACTCAGAGGGAGTAAGGATCGCAAGACCTATGTCATTCAGCCTGCACAGATCACATTAGGCGCGTTGACCCGCATGATGGAGGATTTTCGGGCCATCTGTTGGTCAAGCACAGCTATCAAACTGGACATAGTAGCTGCACTCCGTCTGGCTCAGGTACTTGTCAAGGGTCGTCTGAACGAACTCAGAAATGGACAGGGATTAGCAGAATGGGAAAAGCGACCTATCATCAGCATTGCACGCGGCTTCGATGTCGCCTTCTATAAAGACATGGGAAGTGCCCATGCAACCATGAACGTATCAACGATCAACATTCCAAGCTGGTTTCCGCAATTGAGAACGCTTACACAGGTCGAAGCTGCCGATGAATTGTTGCAAGAGCATCTGCGCATTATTCGGCGCATCGAAGGCTACCAGGGGAAAGAGGGTAACGACGAGCTTGAGTTGCTCCGCGTGTATCGTGACTTTCTCTCCGGCCATGATCTGTATCCATTCTGGACGTTTGCCTCCTCCTATGGGAGCTACCTTTTCCGCCAGCGTGAACACGAGAAAACGGTCAAACGCTGGCTTCCACAACTCACAAAGAAAGGTCTGGATATTCTCGTTATGCATCATCAGAACAAAGGGGATCTGAGTCCCATCACGCAAAATCGCGGCTTTCAACATATCGCCTCGGCCATCCGGGAAGCCACGGTCAGGGCGCAACGACGCTATACTCAGGAGAACGATAATCGCTACGAAGTTCGCTATGGACTGGGCCAGGAACTAATACGCAAAGCCCGCTACCGCAACGACTTTACCAACGCACTCAACGAGTTCCTCTTCCTTTATAATGCAGAGACCGCACGCCAAGAGGAGAAGGTGGCCCGCAAACTACAAAAGCGCCTGACCACCGATGATTATCGCAAGAACCATTTACGCTCCCCGGTTACAACAACCGATATCGATCAATTGAACATGCTGCTGGACACCTACCCGACGGAACTCATCGCCAAAATGCTGATCTCCTATGGCTACGCTCGCCTGGAAACAATATCATCCGCAGAATTGAACGATGACAACGACACAGAAACCGAAACACCTGCCGACGATGAGCAATAGAAAGGAACCACATATATGAGCAATCCCATTATCTCCCTGTCACTGGCTGCACGTATGACGCTAAATATGCATAGTCTGAATAACGAAGGTGGCGAAGGGAATCAGATTCAGACGCGCATGATTGATATTGTGGATGCAGAAAATACCCTGCATAATGTCAATGCGATCTCAGGTGATATGTTGAAGCATGTCTTAATGGAGCATTTTTATCATCGCGCCAAAGAGGAACACCTGAACCTCTGCACCAGTTGCCAGCAATTCAACGTCAATCGTATCAACGCCGACGATCAGTTTCTCGCTACCGCCAGCAGCAAAGATGCTGAATTTATCGACCAGCTTCTGCAACACTGCGCAATGGACGATATCGGCGGCATCCTGGTCACTGAGGGGAAACGTTCGGTGCCGCGTAAATCGGTCTGTGAGTTTGGCTGGGTTGCGGCGCTGCCTGAATTATCGCGCACCGAAAGCTACTTCCATGTCAAATATGTGCCGGAACGCGGCAAAAAACAGCTTCAGGCCGACGCAGACGAACAAAAGGGCGGCGCAAATCGGGGGCAGAATATCTTTCATCGCCCGGCCTCCAGCGGCGTTTATGCCCTGGTCAGCCACTTTGAACTCAATCGCATCGGCTATAATGACATTACACAGACCTACGCCCTCAGCGAGGAAGAGCGTAAGAGACGCATGACATTGCTACTCGAAAGTGTCATGTACACCTTTCTCGAATTGAATGGAGCGATGCGCTCAACCCAGTTGCCGCACCTGGTCGCCTTAGAGGGCTTTATTGCAACCAGTGATAGCGCCATCCCGGCCCCACTTATTAGCCCACTCATTGGAGGAAGCGAAAATGAGAAACGCTTCGAGTACCGCAAACAGGCCCAACGTATCGCCAATGCGCTCAATGGCAAGGGACCAAAGCATATCAACATCGAGACATTCGACACGTTGCCAGAGTTTGCGGAAAAGATGCGTGACGTGATTGACAGTAGTACACCACAGGCATTGACCTGGTAGAATGGGTGAGGAGAGATCTGCCATGTGGATTGTCGCACACTATCTCCCGGTATCCTTTTTCTCGCTCAAGCCAGCAAGCGCAACATCGTCTGGCGGCAAAACGCTGCTGATCCCAACGCCATATGCAATCAAGATGGCTTTACTCAACAGCGTCATTCGTAGCCGAGGCCTTGCGGAAGGGGAACGCTTGTTTCCCTTCCTGCGCGATCTGGCTCTATCGTTGGAGCCACCGGAGACGATCCTGGTCATGAAGAGTTTCAGCAAGATCAGGCGCGAACTCAAAGACAAAAACAATGCCGAGAAGGCCCAACGTGCACGTGAGAAGAAGGAATATCCCATGCAGCCAACCATCGCCTATCGAGAATATGTCCGGTATCAGGGACCGTTGCGGTTGGCCTGCCAGTTTCCCGACGAGAGCCCATTGAGTGACATCCTGCCCGATGCCCTGATGCAGATCAACTATCTGGGCAAACGAGGAGGCTTCTTGCAGATTATGGAACGCCCAACGCTTGAGGCGAGCCTGCCAGAGGGCGATTTCATTCCGCTCACCGCGCCGGGGTTACAGCCGTTTTCGCCGTTGGGCACCTTACAGATGCTAGACGATTGTGGAGCGAGCCTCACCTTTGCAAACGCAAACATCTATCACGATGCGAAAATCGTCCTGCACAAAGACCGTATCCTGCGTCACGTCGTTTTACCGTATGAGCACATTCGCTCGTCCCGTAGTTATAGTTGGTATCAACACATACGCTAAAAGGAGGAAGAGGATGCCATTTCTGTTTCGATCCGCCTCCTTCATCCCATTTTCCGGCATCGTTCAGGATTGTGGGAAGCGTGTTTTCCTCAGGAGATGATATGAGCCAGAACCC
>JACDAE010000263.1 GCA_013695595.1 Ktedonobacteraceae bacterium
GAACGATGGGGATCAAGATTTGCGCTGCCCAGGCCGGGGAAGTGTTTCAGGCAGCCAACCACCCCGCCGGCGGCCAGTCCCTTCAAATAGGCGCGGCCCATGGTTGTCACCAACGCCGGGGTAGAGCCAAACGTGCGCATAGGCAGGCCAGGATTGTTCTGGTTTGTCAGCACATCGACGATAGGCATGAAGTTCACGTTGAGTCCCAAAGCCGTCAGGGCGGCTGCCGCATTGTGTCCGGCGTTATAGGCCACCTGTGGATCGTGCGTCGCGCCAATGGCGGACTCCGAGATCTGCTCACCCGTGATGCGGCGCAACTCGTTAACCACCCCGCCCTCGAAGTCGGTCGAGATAAAAAGCGGGATATGCGCCTGGCTCTGCATGCTCCGGTTGAGGGCGACAAGTTGGCTGCGCGTCTGTGCGTTGCCGTTCTTGTTCTCGATGAGCACACCGCTGACCTGGCTGGCCTGGATCATCTGCGTGAGGTCAGCATTGGAAGCCGGGCCATAGAACTCGACAATCACCATCTGCCCCAGCTTCTGATCCAGGCTCAGCGTACGCACCATGGCTTGCGCGATATCGCTATCCGTCATGGGAGTGGGCTGCACCGTGGGGGTCGGCGTTGGGATGAAGGCAGTCGCCGTTGGTCCTGGCGCGCTATCACTCGTGGACGGCGACGAACAGCCACTCAACATACATAACAGGCACGCTAAAATAATGCATAGTTCTCTATACTTCACAGGCTATACCTCAACCTTATATTTTCGGTAGTATATAGCTTACAACGGACGAAGAGGTACGAGGGGAAGTTCCTTTGCCCAGGAAGAGACACAGGATAGCCAGCGGGGTGAAAGAGCAACCTCATCTTCACCGCGCTGGCTATCCTGTGTGCCGGCCTTATTGAGGGAGCAGGCAAACCACGGCAGTGCAGTTGTGGAAGCCGCTGAGTTGTCCTTCGGCGCGCGCGATCTGGCCATGCGAATTGCAGCCGATATAGCGGATAGGCCCAAGGGTCTGGCGCAAGGCCTCCAATTCATTGCCAAACTGTTTGCCCATCCTGAGGCGGGTCGCGACACAATCAAAAAAGAGGGCCAGCGCGGGTTGAGCGCCAAATAGATTGCGCTGCGCCGCCTGGGCCGCCCGCTCGGCCGCCTCGATCGGGGAGGACGGGGTCGCATTCATGATGTACACCCTGGCGTTAGGCGGGATAGGAGCAGCGCAGCGAATGGAGCCGCCCGCGTATACCTCCAGGGGCACGCGCAACACGTAGCCCGCGCATTCAATGCCAATGAGGTTATGCAGGAAAAACGGCATGGGGGCGGCGGGATCAAATACCTGGTTGCTGGCCTGAGCATGCGCCTGGAAAGCCTCAACGGCGGGCCGATCATCGAGATGCACCAGGCAGGTGCCATTCACTCTGGTGGCGCGCATCGGCTCGCTGGCCGGGGACCAACCGTGATACACCCCAATACCCACCGGCCTCTGCGAAAGGATTTCCAGGGCCACCACGGCGTCGGAGACCACCTCGGTATCGTAGAAGACCGGGGTATGCATAAACTGAGCATTGTCGCCCGCGCCGCCACCAAAAAACTGGTAGGTGCCGCCGGTAAAGCGCGTGAGATGTTCGACCAGCACATCGGCGTGCCCAGCCAGCGCATCGGTCAGGACCAGGGCCGAGCGATAGCGGTAGCCGCCGAGCGCGTTCCAGCGAAAGGACGAGAGCACCTGCTGCGCTGCATCGCGGCAGCGGTCACGCACCCCGCGTCCGATAGCGGCGCTGAACTTCATGGTAGTTGAATGCAAAGCAAGCGCGCACGCCATGCCTTCCCCCTGGATCATGCTGGTAAACTCGCCGGCGGAGGAGCAGCCCAGGAGGATAGCAGAAGGACAGGCCTGTTTGAGGGAGTGCAAGAGGCTGGCCTGGTCATAGGTAGGCGCGGCAAAAACAATCACCACGTCCGGAGTGTCAAGCATGGCCTCCCGGATCTGCAAGCCCAGCGCACGGCCCGCGGCACAACTCTGAGCAAGGTCGGTGTAGACGATAGCCGATTCAGTCATATCTGCCCCCTTCCACGTACTTCACGAAAACCTGGCAAGCGGTAATTACAACAGCTAACCCACGTAATTCTTTGAGGATATATAGATGCCTATTTTGAGTATATAGTATTGAATATAGAAAGGCAAGGGTCATAGGAGAGAAAAAGGCATCTATACTGATTGAAGACATGTGGTTGTTCAAAAAAGCGCCGTTTTGGGGGCTGTTGTTCCATGACTCCTGATCTGGTGCTTTTGGCTTTGCAAGGGGGTTGACTCTGGTTTGCCAACGTGGTATAGTGCGGGCGATATGCCGATGTAGCTCAGTGGTAGAGCAGCGGTTTTGTAAACCGCCGGTCGTCGGTTCAAGTCCGACCATCGGCTCTTCGTAGACCCGCCTCTGTGGCGGGTTCTTGCGTTTCGACACCGTTGTGTCGCGTCACTCTGCTGGCAATGACAGCAACCGTGACAGCAACGCGGTTACGCGTGCTGCGAGAGCAGGATATTGAGACGACCCACCGCTTCCTCCTGGAGAGAGGGTAGCGTATGAGAGTAGAGATCCAGCGTAATACTCACCGTTGCATGTCCAAGGAGTTCCTGCACAATCTTGGGATGCACCCCCATGGCAAGCAAGAGACTGGCCGCTGAATGCCGTAACTGGTGAAACGTCATCATCGGAAGACCCGCCTTCATCAGGATCAGCCGAAAGGACCGCCGAATCATATTCCCGACTTCAATCGGTCGACCCACCGTATTGCAAAAGACCCATCCTTGCTCATCCCAGGCTGGCCCGACGGCAAGGCGAGCTTCGTGTTGCCGAAGACGATGATGGGTGAGCGCCTCCACAGCAAGCTGGGTCAGATGGATCTTTCGCCGACTTTTGGGTGTCTTGGGTTCTGACACCACAAAACCCTTTCTGGGGAGACGCACAATCGTTCGCCTCACCTGCACGGTTCCACGAACGAGATCCAGATCCTCCCAGCGCAGCCCGAGTAATTCCCCTTGCCGCATGCCCGTTGTGAGCGCCAGCACGTATAACGCTTCCAGCGGATCGCCGTGAGCCGCTTCCAGAAACTGCTGCGCTTGCTCACTGGAGAGCGCCTGCATTTCCCTCCTGGGCACACGCGGCGCATCCACGACATCACAGATATTGCGCGCCACTAATTGCCAGCGTACCGCGTCACGCAGGGCTCGATGAAAGACGCGGTGGATATGCTTCACGGTCTGGGGAGCATAGCCCTCTTCCAGTTTCTGATTGTAGAGCCGTTGAAGCTGCTGTGGCGTTATCTTCCGCAGCTTCACCTGCCCGAGCGTGGGCAGGATGTGCAGCTCGATGAGTTCCCGATATCGCTCATAGGTGCGTTCTCGGACATTCGGTCGCGCTGTTTCATGCAACCAGGAGGTAAGAAAGGCACTCACCGTCTGGTCTTCTGTCATCATGAGCGTCCCCTGGTCCTTCGCCAGGTTCGCTCGCTGCACCTCCTTGATCGCCTCGCGCTGCGTTTTACAGTAGAGCGATCTCCTCTTGCCGTTTTCAAGGACGATGGAAGCCACCCATCGTCCGTCCTTGCGCTGGTAGACGGTTCCTTCACCATTGGCCCGTTTGCCCATACCTATCACATTGTTCCTTTCTGTGTCTGTGATGGTCCTGGTGTTTCTGTCCCTGGGGAGAAAATACGGAACAGTTCGCTCCGCCTGCTGTCTTTCTCCACACCGTCGTCTGCCAACGTCTCTTGTCGAGCGCTCCTTCTATAATACACCAGAAAAAACGCCAATGCCACCTGTGTGGGAGCAAGCCACGCTCGTCATCTCATCCGGCTTCGCTTCACGTTCCGTTGCGTGCCTCCTCCTGCCCTCTGGTATGAGCGACCCCTGTCCTGATTTGTCAGAAGTATACCTCCTCCCAGCGGGTGCGTCAAATGATATTTTTCCTCTTCATTATCTATAGGCATCTTTTATTGTATCCGGAATGTTTTCTCCATCTTTCTCCGTCTCTAAAATAGATGAGAGAAATGTCCTATTTTGGAGAAAAGAAGCTCCTAGTATGAGAGGCAAGCAATACGCGTGAGTGAACACAGTACGCTTATATATTCGTTTAAAACGCCTCAAGCAGGCCACGGCCTTCATTCCATTCTTCTCTTATGAGGCCATCCACCAGGCGAAAGATCTGGATCAAGGATCTGCTGGCTGTTTTGCCCGTTGCAGGAGATCCTTGATACGTTCCCAAGTGCGTCCCCCGCCAGAGTGTGCGCGCCACCACGGTGTCTCCTTCTGTAATCACATCCTCCAAAATCACCTGGATATCAGGGAACCCCGTACGAATCTCCCGAAAGTAGTCCTGCACTCCTGCATATCCTGGCGGTTGATGGGGAGTGGAGTGGTCGATAAAATCAGGAGAAAAGAGCGTCTCGATGAGAGCAAGATTCCCGCGGTGCAGCGCTTCTTCAAAGAGCAATCGCAGCACTGACGCTGGGTGTATTTCCTGTCTTTGGATCTCGTTGTCCGTACATTCACCGCCTTTTCATTGGAGAGCGTATTCAAGAGCAGCCAGGATATTCTCGCTGTCTTCGATGCCCTCGGAAAGACGAAGCAAGATAGGAAGAAAAATCGGGTGGTTGCTTGGAATGTCCTATCTCGTGGGGAGAAAGTGGCACTCCTGTGCCAACCCATTGGCTCACCAGAGATCAAAGAACTGAGCAGTGCTCAAGGTGGGAATGAGCGCACGGGCCAACTCTGCTACGGATCCCGTTTGCCTCAGTTCTCGCCAGTCGTCGCTCCCGCCCCGGTAGCACATCCGCTTCGCGCCGAACCGCCGCCGCACCGGGTCGAGGAGGGTGAAGCGCAACACAGGCGCATAGTGGGCATAATGGTCCTCCTCGGACTGCATCCTCGAAGCCAGATCTGGGTCCAACCGGAAAGCCATCTGGAACGAGCTTGCCAGAACGTCAAAGTTGAGGCCGATGTGCTCGTAGATCTCGATGTGGCCGTGCTTGACAGCGATGCGATACTGACGGGCCTCGGGATGTTGCTTCACTGCTGCCACGATTTCAGCCAGCTCCTCTGGCAGGATCAATGAGGGGCGGTCTTTGACCAGGGAGACCACACCGTTCACGCTCTCGCTGATCGTGAAGCCGGGCGGGAGTTCCATAGCTGGTTCACCTTGACTCTGGTTCATGCGACCAAAGTAATAGCGTGGCTTCCCGGTTTTGGTCTGTCCCTTGTACAACGTATACGTCTGGCCTTTGCGATTCGTATAGGTGATTGGCATGAGCTATCTTTTCTCGTTCTGCACTTTTCGAGCCATGAAATTATTGAGATACCAGATGTTTTCAGCAGCCGTTTTCATCGATTTCGCTCCAGTTGCCTACCCCGAACATCCCTTCTGGGTAGGCATTCCTCGTTTCAAATATATATCGAAAATACCGTTTTGACAAGCATTCACATCCTCGCGAAAGACAGGTGGGAAACTACCTTTCTACGACAACGCCCTGGTTTCTCACTCTACCAAGGGATTTGCCTAGATCGAATCCCTCCAAGCCCAATTCAGCCTGGCTACATCAGTCGTTTCATCGCTTGATTGATGAAAACAGGTAGCTGTTACACAACAGCTACTGATATTATTATCACATGCTATCTGCAAAGCTATAGATTTCTATCGAAAGATGCATTATACTAGAATATATTTGTGGTTGTCTTTCTTCAATCACAAATTGAACGCATGTCCTATTTTGCGCATAGGTGTTCTTCTTATTTTTCTGGGAGCATGCTCCCACAGACAAAGAGACGAGAGAAGGAGGAGTGGGCCACAGCGGAAGACATGTGCGCCTGCAACCAGAGAGTATGAATATCCTTGAAGAAAACGCTGACCATCGCGATAATGTATCCTTCTCTAAGGGTGGGTGGGGAAGGTAAGAAGAAAGCCCCAAAAAGGAACTGAAGAGTTCCCAAGTGGTAAAGTAGGTTCAACAAAACCAATCTACGGAGCCACCAGGAGTCTTCAGCCACATGAGTAGAGCGTTTTCGTCAGGAAAGTTACAGGGGCAGGAACGCAAGGAAATCCTGCAAGCCGTGCAAGAGCAAGCGAAAGTCGCTGCTTGTGTGGCGATCAAGCCCATTCTGGAAGCATTTTTGGAAGCCGAAGTGAGTGCCAAACTGGGACGAGAGAAAGGAGAAAGTCGCCGGATCAGCGGGCAAGAGCGCCAAATTGACTGGCAGTGCGGCCACTGTGGATGCACGGATGCGAACCAGCTTACACGCGATGGCCATTCCCATCGGGGTCTTTCCACCGGTTGGGGCCATCTGAGCGATCTGCGTCTGCCCATGCTGGAATGCCAACAGTGCCAGCATGATGTGGTGAGCCACTTCGCCATTGTCGAAAAGTATCACCGGTATTGGATGGATCTCGATCAGAATGTGCTGTTCGGGAGTGGTTTTGGGGAGAGTTTAAGGCACGTACAAGAGCGTTGGAGCGCCACAGTGCAGGGAAGTGTGGGACTGCGTACGCTCAATAACCGCATCAATCAGATCGAGCCCCTGGCCAGGAGTGCCCACACAGAACGGATCACCGATGTTCCCCCAGTTCTCCAACTGGATGGCATCTGGGTGACGATCCAAAGTCAGCAAGAACCCATCAAACCAGATACACGCAAGAGACAGCGCAAGAAGCGGAGCGGCAAGAAGATGGTGATCCTGGTGGCCCTCGGTTTCTGGTCAGATGGCAGGCGAGAGGTGGTGGATTGGCAGATCGCACGCAGCGAGGAGCATCAGGAGTGGGAAGGGCTGGTGCAACGATTATGGGAGCGCGGCTGCCGCCCGGAACACGGATTGCAACTGGTCGTGCGTGATGGCAGTAGCGGATTGGGGGAAGCGCTGGCCTTGGTCTATGGCACAACCGTACCGGAACAGCGCTGCATTTTTCAGACACTGCACAATGTCGGGACCAAATGCCGCAGTGAACTCAAAGGCAAAGACAACCGTGATCGACGCTCGCAATTGATGGAGCAAGCTGCTGCTGTGTATCAGGCTGAAAACGCCAGTGAAGCCCGCAAGCGCCTGGCCCAATGGGGTGAGCAGTGGCGAGAGCAGGCTCCCCAATCGGTCGCAACCCTCGAACGCGATTTTGAGCAGACACTCGTGTTCTATGGGATTGGTGGCCTGGCTCCCGAATGGATACGCACCACGTCTTTGTTAGAGCGTACCAATCGGGAATGGCGACGCAAGTTTCGTCAGGCCGTGACCTTTGGCAGTCCGACAGGGGCTGAAGGGGCTGTCTACCTGCAAATTCGGCGTTTGCATGCTCGCTGGTCTAGGGAAAGCTGGTGGGACGCCTCCCAGACGCTCTTTTTTGACCTTTGGAATCTCAACCCTTAGAGAGCGATACATTATCTATTGTAACAGGTACTTGACATCGCCCATTTAATCCTAACATTTAGACACTCCGCCATATGAGTGTTGACAGAGGTGCGCAGTCAGTTTGAGCAAAAAAAGAAAGTGTCTTTTGGCTTCTACAGCCGCTTCAGACTCTTTCCATCTCGCTGTTTTTGCTCATTTCGACGAAGCACCTTTGTCAAGCATCATAAGACGAGTGCGATCCGTTAGCCTGAAACGCGCGAAAGCACGGGGATAGGCTGGTCGCAGATTTCCTGCGGTACAACTGATCTGTTGGTGTGAGGTGCAAGTCCTCACCTGGCGTATGGGCGCCAGAAAGTGATACCCCCGTGGTAGCGACTGGACATCAATCCACGAAGCGGGGTGTGAGGTGAGAAAGCTGCCAGTCCGAGGCAGAAGAAGCCTGAAACGTGCTGTCATGGTGAAATGCTCTCTAACCAGGGAGTGAATTGAAGGTATGACTGACCCATCGTCATGATGAACAAGCCTACTCGGAATAACAGGCTTGACCAAAATGGTATTTGCGCGTTATCCATGAAGCCCATGGAGCGTCACAGGACAATTTCGTCGTTGTCCTATCCCATGACGAATTGCGCACGGTGGACAGTACCCACCTACAACAGCGAACAACAACAGATTGGAACGGAGTAACCCTGTGATCGACTCTTGGCAATGGTCGATGAGCCAAGTAGGTTCCAACCAATGTCACACAGGGAAAGATGGTCTAAGAAGCAAACGCCTCTCGGTAATGGAGAGGATAAGCTGACGTAGACCCAGATGTATGGACGATAGGGAGATGAGTAGAATGAAAGACAGGAAAACGTCATCAACACAGGAAACTGACGAGATGAGCGTGGCTTGGAACAAGCTGCCCTGGCGTAAGCTCGAACAGCATTGTTTCCGCATTCAAAAACGCATCTATCAAGCCAAACAGAATGGTAATACGCGAAAAGTAGAAAAGCTGCAAAAGGTGTTGATGAAATCGGAAGCTGCACGATTGTTGGCAGTCCGTCGGGTGACTCAGGATAACCAGGGAAAGAAGACGGCGGGAGTGGATGGAGTTAAATCGATCCTTCCCAAAGAACGCTTTACCATGGTCCACCTCATTCACCCGAAACACTGGAAACACAGCAAGCGTCCCCTCCCAGTACGGCGCGTCTGGATACCCAAGCCAGGCAAGCCAAATGAGCGCAGACCATTGGGCATTCCCGTTATGGTGGAACGCTCGAAGCAAGCCCTGGTCAAGCTGGCACTGGAGCCAGCCTGGGAAGCTGTGTTTGAACCTCATAGTTACGGTTTCCGACCAGGACGCTCATGTCATGACGCTATCGGAGCGATCTTCCTTGCCATCAAAAGCAAGCCCAAGTTCGTCTACGACGCTGATATTAAGGGATGTTTCGACAATCTCTCACATGACGCGCTACTAGAGAAGCTGCATACATTTCCTCGATTGACGCATATGATTAAAGGATGGCTGAAAGCGGGTGTCATGGAGGGACTCGACTTCAGTACAACAGAGAGCGGAACCCCACAGGGCGGGGTGATCTCACCTTTACTCATGAATGTCGCTTTGCACGGGATGGCAACCGCAATTCAAGAGGTGAAGTATCAAGGTGAAAAACCCATCGTGATACGATATGCCGATGATTTTGTGGTGGTTCATTCCAACAAAGAGGAATTGCAAAAAGCAGCGACACTGGTAACGGAATGGCTCAAAAACATGGGACTCTGGCTTAGCCCGAACAAAACGAGAGTGACGCATACGCTCACTCCCCATGAGGGAAACGTAGGCTTCGACTTTCTCGGCTTTACCATCCGTCAATTCCCTGTAGGGAAAACCCACAGCGGAAAAAGTACACATGGAAAGCTCTTGGGCTTTAAAACACTCGTCAAGCCCAGTAAAGAATCCATCAAACGACACACGCAACACATCGGGCAAGTGCTAAGAAAGCAGCGAAACGCTCCGCAAGAGCGAGTCATACGCGATCTTAATCCCATCATCCGAGGGTGGTGTTACTACCACCGATGGGTGGTATGTACCGAGGCATTTAATGCCTGCGATCATATCACCTTTTGGCAACTCTGCCGATGGGGTAATGCACGACACCCGAAGAAAAGCAAGCAATGGGTGAAAGAGAAGTACATCATCAGGGTCGATGAACGAAACTACTTCGGAATGTACTTCAAAGATGCAGAAGGCGAAACCAAACCAATGTATGTCGTGAGCCACGCAGGAATGCACCATCAGGACTATACATTAGTGAGAGGAAATGCAAGCCCATATGATGGGAATTTACTCTACTGGGCGAAACGGCTCAAGCAGCATCCGCTCGTGAACAACGAAAAGGCAAAACTCCTTCAAATCCAAAAGGGACAATGTCCGCGATGTGGATTGTACTTTCGTGATGGTGATCGGCTCGAAGTTGACCATAGCATCCCACTGGTCCTTGGAGGAAAGGATGCCCTGAGCAACAAATGGGTCTATCACCGCCATTGCCATGATGAAAAAACCGCTGAAGATCTGGCGACAATCACCAGATACAAGGCGGTGGGTATCAATCACAAGTGACCATACACTGAGGAGCCGTGTGAATGGAAACGTTCACGCACGGTTCTGGATTGGCGGCGGAGGGAGCAATCCCTTCGCCGACCATACTGGTGTCTTTAATCCTAACATTTACATGTGCTCCCAAGCTGATCAGGTTGCGTTCTAGCGCGACGCGGACGGCAGCAGTACGGTCATTGACCGAGAGTTTACTGAAGATATGGATGAGATGGGTTTTGACAGTAGCTTCGCTGATGTGCAGAGAGCGGCCAATCTCTTTATTGCTGGCACCCTGGGCCACCTGGCGCAACACCTCCAGTTCGCGAGCACTGAGATCGTCTCCGAAGGGCGTTTTCAAGCGTTGCATGAGATTTGTGGTAACGCGAGGTGCGAGGACGGATTCTCCACGGGCGATGGCACGGATGGCATGAAACAGCTCTTCCGGTGGAGCATCTTTGAGCAGATAGCCAGTTACACCAGCATCGATGGCACGGAAGATATCGCTATCAGTATCATAGGTAGTGAGCACGAGCACGCGAATGGCTGGATCTTGTTGCAGCAATTTACGTGTTGTTGCAACGCCATCGAGTCCAGGCATACGAAGGTCCATCAGGACAACGGCAGGTCGAAGGTTTGTCAGTGCCAGCACTTCAAGACCGTTGGCGGCTTCACCAATAACCTCGAAATCTGGCTGGCTGGCGAGCATGCTACGGAGACCAGAGCGAACGACGGGATGATCATCGGCTATGAGGATGCGGATCGTAGTCATTGGATTTCCTCCGATAGTTTGTTGTGTGTCGACAACTGCTCATAGAGAGTGGGAAGGTGGCAGTGATGATGGTACCTTCTCCGGGCTCACTCTCAATAAAGACCATCCCCCCTACCTGTTCTACGCGCTCACGCATGCCCGTCAACCCAAAACCGCTTTGATCAGAGAGTGTCGTCATGAGGGTCGAGACAAAGCCCTTTCCATCGTCCTGAATATCGAGCATAACACGGTCTGTCATATAAGAAAGTGTGATGGTGATACTCCTAGCCTGAGCATGTTTGTAGATGTTGGCAAGAGCTTCCTGAGCAACACGTAAGAGAGTAACTTCTATTTCAGATGGAAGTGGTTGTTTATCGCCATCGATGATTATCTGCGATGGAATTATGCTCTCTACAGACCAACGTTCGGTAAGGAGTGCAAGGGCATCCGGGAACGATGCATGTTCAAGACTCTCCGGTCGTAGTGCCCAGATCAGGCGTCGCGCCTCCGCGAGATTTGTCCTTGCAGTGCTCTTGGCAAGCTGGAGATGATGACCAACCGTTTGTTGTTCCTGTGGGAGGAGTTGTTCAGCGACCTCAAGGTGCATAATGATACTGATGAAGCCCTGAGTGAGGGTGTCATGGATATCGTGTGCAAGACGTTGGCGTTCGGTCAGGATGCCGGACTGACGTTCCGCTGTGGCTAGTTCTTGCCTTGTGGTATGGAGTTGATCGATGAGAAGTTGTCGTTCGCTGCTGCGTTTGATCACCGTTTCGATCCAGAGAGTAAGCAGAGTGTTGAAAACGATAGTGGCAACACTGAACGCAATAATTGAGCCGCTTGCTGAGAAGGGCTGACCACGACTC
This sequence comes from Ktedonobacteraceae bacterium, assembly GCA_013695595.1. Taxonomy (GTDB): domain Bacteria; phylum Chloroflexota; class Ktedonobacteria; order Ktedonobacterales; family Ktedonobacteraceae; genus JACDAE01. The sequence continues at coordinate 11,582 of JACDAE010000263.1, forward strand.
ACAATCTGTTGCCAGGAGACAACGCTTGCTAGAGCGATAGCACTTGGTAGTGCCCAAAACAGAGGCAATAGACCAAAGACGTGAGGATACAGGATATAGACGATCAGAACATATGAGGGACTGAATTGACTGAGCAAGACCCAGAATAGAATAGCTCCACTGAGATACAGAAGCATTGGGAGTGGTTGACGCCACCATTGTGGATGCCGAACGAGGAAAAACCAGTACCAGCCACTCAGGAGCACCGTCAGGCAAACGGTGACGGTATGCTGTTGCCATGCAAACCTCTGATCGAATAGTGCAAGGGTAGTAGAGATGAACAGGACTAGGTAGAATGCAGTGTGCCCAACGACTATCCAACGTTGCCACCCTCTGGGAACGGCTCTAATTTCTACCTTTATGCTCATAGAAGTACCTCTCTTTTTCGTCGAGGACTCCTTCAAAGGAAACGAGTATCTCGACGAACTGATTACAGTAGCAATGGTAGCGCATTTTGCTATGACAAGGAAGGCTGACGGGAAAGTTTTGCGATACCTGAGAGTCGTACAATAATGGCGAGAGTTATCCACAGCATCACGAGCATCAACACACCTGGTAGTTGAGAACGATAGGCAATCAGGAAAGTGTTGAGTGATGTAGTAATGGCCGCATGAAAGAGGATGACCAGCAACAGGCTTCCCCTCGTGTTATTATAAATCCATGCGCTTAGAACTGAAAAGCCGACCATCATCAGCACAAAGATCGTTGCGCTGAAAATGAAGAGTGGAGCCAGCGGTTGTGATGCGACAACAAGGATCGGAAGATGCCAGAGGCCCCAGATGACGCCCACGATCAGGCTAGCGGAAAAGGCTGGACGATTGGTCTGAAGACGTGGCAGAGCAAAGCCACGCCACCCCAATTCTTCGCCCAATCCTGCCACGATCAGGTATAGGAAAAACGAGAATGGCAGTGTAACCCACTGTACAACGAGAGGTGTACCTCCCAGTAAGAAATACACACCAAGCGCGATACTCAGCAGCAGTGGTACAAGCAAGAATGCGGCTGCATACCAGCTAATATGGACGCGAGCCTGCCATATTTTGCGTAAAAGTGCGTCGACGCCTTTCTTTCCGCTGATGATAGCAGTTAAGATGATGGCGGTGAGGCTAGGCATAATGTTTCCTAATGGCTGAAGAAGCAAGAGTGGTGATGGATGGGCCGTGTTTTGTAGTGCTCCCGTGGGTAAGAAGAGCGCAAATGGAATCCAACAAGCCCAGGTCAGCACAAAAGTGATAACGAAAAAAGTGATAAGTGGATGGCGTTGTACCATGATTTTTTAGTGCCTTTCGATCCTCTCAACGAGATTTACTATTTAGAGAGAGTATAGTAGCTTTCTAGAATAATGTGAGCCATCGGACAGTGGATTTTTCTATCAACCACTCGGTTGATGCGATCTATTCTGGGGTTTGTGGTACAACGAAGGAAAACTAGGGTAGATGCTCTTCTGAAAAAAATAGGTTCAAGCAGCTGGTGAAGGTAATTTGACAGCTACCTCGTTGTAATTTGGGAGTTAAGCGGCTCTTACGCAACCTCGATACTGGTGGCGAACCCGGCCCTTGAGTATGAATAGAACGAAAAACCACGCTAAGGTTTTTACCGCGCTACGGACGGAGTGAAACTGCTCTCATCCTCTCTTCACTCAGACTGCTTCCCACTTGTGTTTCTCCTCAGATTCTGGTACAGTGACTCGTAGCAGAAAAGACGTACCAGAATATATATTCTGGTACCAGTCCTGTCACAGCACTTTTTCGCCTTTTCCGAAATGCCGCTGAGATACAAGAATCTTTGGTTGATCGTCGTAAGAAATGTCTTTCAATGAGAGGCTAAAACTCGTACCAGATATTTCAAGAGAGGAAAATGACAGAAAATGACCTTGCCCAAAATCATTGCCTTTCCCCAACCTGGAGCCGCACCATGGATTGAGGAGTATCAACAGTCCTGTCTGATCCACAAAGACGCCGCAACCGTCGATGCTTATCTGCGGATTCTCCGTCAATTTACCGACTGGGTGGCTGAACGGCCAGGGCACGGCAAGCAGTTTCTCCCTCCGCACCTGACCGCAACCGTTGTCGAAATATACCTCTCCTCACTCAAAGAACAAGGATATAGTGTGAGCCATCGCACACGAGTGAAATCAGTCATTAAGCAGTTTTGCCAATGGTTGATCGAGGAGAAAGAGGCACTGAAACGGAACCCGACGCGCGGCATCGAAATCAAGGCTCAACAGCAGCTTGCCCCACGTATCCTGATCCCCGACCAGCGCTTTGTGCTGTGTTCTCTGGTTGAGCAGGATGATGATCTGCGTGGGAAAGCACTCTTTGCTTTAGGCTACTGGGCTGGGTGTCGCGTGAGCGATATTGCCCACCTGGAGATCTCGCATACCCATATTGGGCCGAAGGTGGGCTGGGTCCATGTGGGGCACAAGGGTGAGAAGTTTCGCGACATTGATCTGCTCAATGAAGCTCGACGGCCCCTTTATGACTATCTCCAACATGGTGGGCGCGACGAGACGAGTCCGTATCTTTTTACCTCCCAACGCCATCCACAACTGACTGAGGCAGGCATTCATCATTGGTTTCGTGGACTCAAACGCCAGGCAACAAAAGATCAGTGGGATCTTATCGCGGATCTCAGTTTTCATGATCTGCGCCATGATTTTGCTCACCGTGCGCGAGAAGCGGGATGGACGCTTGAAGAGGTGGCCTACTACCTTGGGCATGTGACCGCAAAAGGAACGCCAGCGATCCAGACCACAGTTCGCTATACTCAGGTCAGTCGAGCAGAGGTCAAAGAAAAGCTCAAGCTCATGAAAGGATAGTGAGGGGAGGCTGAGAGTTGAGAAGGCATGTCTGATTATCTCTCTTCTTCCATTCGATTGGAGCAGAAAGTTGGAAGAAGCAAGGAGCCCCATATAAAGATTGAAGAAGCAACCTCTGCCTAGATGCGGCTTCACTTATGTGTTATTGGATCAAGGTGAAACGCCTCTGGTTCACCTTGATCCAATAACACACTCCATGCTTACGGGAGAGGAAGCGGGTACGCTCCCTCAAGCATGTTTCCGCTGCACATACCTGCTCCCCACTACGGCGACGTAGCTGACAAAGGCCAGGAGACTGATACACACACTGCTTGGATACCCGGTATAAAACCCGATGGCGATGCCAAACCAGGTTATGGCGACAGCCAGTCCGGCGGAAAGCGCGAGTGAGGTGCCAGGGCGACTGCTCACCTGGTGCGCGATAGCTGCTGGCAACAGTAGCAGTGCGAACACCAGTAACGCGCCCACAGCCATGGTTGCTTCGCTGACGGTGACCGCCAGCAGCACCATAAAACCCAATCCAAGCCACCGCACCGGCACCCCCTGCGCGGCTGCCACATCCGGGTCCAATGAGGCGAAGAGCAACGGGCGCGCGATGAGGAGCAGAAGAAGGATCGCCAATCCGCTCAGGAGCGCGATAGTCCGCGTCTGATCCGTAGAGATGCCCAGGATGTTTCCGAACAACACGGTTACCCCTGAAAAGCCTGTTCCGGTGCCGCTGGCGGCGCTCGTAAAGAGACTCAAAAAGAGCACCCCAAGACCCAGCACCCAGGCAAGCACCGTTCCGATGGCCACATCCCTCCCGCGCAGGCGTTCCCCAAAACCTCCCATTGCCACACCCACTGCGATAGTACTTACGAGCAAGCTTCCGAGTGGGTTGATACCGAGCGCCGCACCTCCCAAGGCTCCCGTAAAAGCCACATCCGAGAGCGACTCGCCCGCGAACGCCTGGTGGCGCAACACCACAAAGTAGCCGACCAGTCCACTCACCAGACTCAAAATGGTTCCAGCCAGGAGAGCCTGCTGCATGAAACCGTACTGCAAGATCGTCTGGATATCCTGCCAGAGGTTCAGGGTGAAGGGAGGAAGCACTCCCGCAATCACTATGCTCATGCTTCACCTCCCACCCAACCACCAGGAGTCTGCGCACGGTAAGAGCGCCCTAGATGGTCGAGGACAAACCGTCCGCCACGCACCAGGACATAGGTGCCAAAGGCAAAGGTCGTGATGAAAAAGCCAACTGGATAGGGGGTGAAATAGCCTACAGCCAGGCCCAACCACGTGAAGCTGAGGGCCAGTGCGATGGCGAGAGCCACCGCCACCCCAGGACGGGTGGTCAGGTATTGGGCAATGGCTGCGGGCGTCACTAGCAAGGCAAAAATGAGCAGCACGCCGACCACCTGTACTGCCA
>JACDAE010000279.1 GCA_013695595.1 Ktedonobacteraceae bacterium
CGTCCTTGCGGGAGAACTGGGTAGGGGCGTGAGCCGGGCGGAGGCAAGCTCACGCCCCTACCCAGTTCTCCCGCAAGGACGGAGGTCCTGCACGCAACCTTACAAAAATGTAAGCTTTGTGTAAGCAAAATCGATAGCAACGTCCCCTCTCTTCTGGTATTCTCTCATCAAGGAACACACACATGAAAGGAAGAGACGACAGACATAATGCTTACGATCACACATCTCAATAAAATCTATGGGGGCAAAATTCCCTATCAGGCACTTTTTGACCTCAACCTGAATATTCAGCAGCAGGAATTTGTGGGCATCATGGGGCCATCGGGCAGTGGGAAAACCACCCTGCTCAACATGGTCTCTACGATTGACATGCCCACCTCTGGCGATATACTCATCAATGGCAAAAATCCCTCAAAGCTGAGCAAAGAGCACCTCGCCCTCTTCAGACGCCGAGAACTCGGCTTTGTCTTTCAGGATTTCAATCTACTCAACACGCTGACCATCGGTGAAAATATCGTCCTGCCATTGACGCTCGATAAGCGGAGCGTCAAGGAAATGGACGAGCGGCTTCAGCGTATTAGTGCGCTGTTGGGTATTCAAGATCTACTCAATAAACGAACCTATGAGGTCTCAGGTGGTCAGGCGCAACGAACTGCCATTGCGCGCGCCGTCATTCATACACCATCCTTGCTCCTGGCAGATGAACCAACCGGTAACCTGGACTCAAAAGCCTCGCGTACCGTGATGGAGATGCTGGAAACGATCAACCAGAAACAGGGCACAACGACGATGTTGGTGACGCATGATGCACAGGCTGCCAGTTATTGTCATCGCGTGATCTTCATTAAAGATGGTCGCTTCTACAACGAGATTCGGCGAGGAAGTAACCGACAAACCTTTTATCAGAATATTGTTGACGTGCTTGCACTGCTAGGAGGGAATACCGATGACGTTCTTCCAGTTCGCTAGCAACAACGTCAGGCGCAACGGCCATGCCTATGCAGCCTACTTCATGAGCAGCGCTTTTTCCATTCTGGTCTTCTTTCTCTATGCCATCCTGACCAACCATCCTGACCTACAGAAAGGGTACGTTGACCAGCGCGTGATCGCGGGTATGCAGGTCGCGGAATATATGATCCTGGCCTTCTCATTCTTCTCGATCCTCTACTCGATGGGATCATTTCTGCGCGGGCGCAATAAAGAGTTTGGCGTTCTGACGTTGCTGGGTATTACGAATCGACAGTTGACATGGATGATCTTTCTCGAAAACATGGTGTTAGGGATAGCTGCAATCGTGAGCGGTCTGGTGGTTGGGCTACTCGGCTCCAAACTGTTTCTGTTGCTTGGATCGGCCATCCTTGATATTCCATCCTTACCATTTTACATCCCGGCCCAGGCGTTATTGACAACCAGCGTTGCATTCATTGTCCTCTTCTTGCTGGTCTCTCTGGTTACCACGTTCTTTTTGCGCACGAGTACCGTATTGAGCTTGTTGAAAGGGAGCCAGAAACCGAAAAAAGAGCCACAGGCATCGTGGATACTGGCGCTACTGGCGGTCGTACTCCTGAGTGCCGCTTATGGAGAAGCGATAGTGTATCGGACTGGATTGGGTGATGGGTCCCTGGTAATTCCATTCATCATTATAATCATGGTCGCCATAGGCACGTACCTACTCTATGCGCAACTGAGCATCTTCTTGATCCGCCTGCTGAAGACGAGACGGAGCTATTATTGGCGCGGGACACATATGCTCTGGCTTTCGGATCTGACGTACAGTATGAAAGATAACGCACGCCTGTTTTTCGTTGTTGCCATGATCTTGAGTGTAGCATTTACGGCGACTGGAGCAATAGCCGTCGTGAAGGCCCAGATAAATACATTTGCCAGCCCTCTTGCATTTACGTTGACGTTTCAAGATAGTCATTCCAAAATGGTGCACATTGCGGAAACAACGCTCACTCAGGAGCTTGAAAGCAAGCATTTGCCGTATAGCTCGCTGCAAGAGTCCTTTATAACATTGAAGGACAAGCAGGGCTATCCGAGCGCGATGCTCATGAGCGTAACCAGCTATAATCATCTGGCGGCGTTTGCACAGGTGCAACCATTGACCGTACAGATAGGAGAGGCAATTGATCTCAATCCCAAGAACAAGGATGTGATACCTCTTACTCTCGCTGGGAGCAAAAAACAAATGCATATTATTGTATCCACATCCCCAATGGCGCTCAACGAACTGTCCCTGATTGGACATCTCTTTATCATTCCCGATCAGGAATACGCCCAACAAAGCAGCCATGTGGCGCAAGGTCTCTACGTCGGCTATGCGATGACGGATTGGAAGAAGACGACAAATCTTTCGACCTCGCTCATGGAC
>JACDAE010000302.1 GCA_013695595.1 Ktedonobacteraceae bacterium
AGCAATCTCTCACTACGATCCGCTCCCCCCAATTCCAGCCCTGGAAAGCGGAAATCTCAATAGGACAGAGGCGGTGCAATTCGTGCCTCCTGGTATTGCCGGCGAGACCCAGGAGACAGAAAAAACCTGTCTGGACAGAGGAGATGCAGTGGAGCGCTCTTCCGCTTTCTCCTGTCCTCAAACATATATGGCCCTGTCCTGCTTCCTCTGGTGACTTTATATAATCTTTTTTCAATCTTCAACATTCGTCATCCAGATGAACAGGAAGTACTAGAAAGTCATACCCTGGCTATGCTTATTTTTGACACTAAACGCTGAATGGTAATTCTTTTGTACGATGACTATTTTACAGAGTACGCACAATATCAATGCATTGCAATATTGCAGAGATGATGTTCCTATATAAGGTATTCAGTTTGCACCTTGCCGTGAGTGCATGCTATAGTATCTCTGGACCACGAGGATGAACCTTTTGGAGTTAGTTATATGAGCCACGCGGTAATGAATATGCGCAAGGTGGTCGTGTTGTCCCTTTGTATAAAAGACGTTGATGATTGTTAAAAATAAAAATGTAGGAGTGTAATTCTGATGTCATTTACAAAAAATTTGCTCGTTACGGGTGCTGTCGTCGGCGGTGCGGTAGGCGCAATGGCTATTTACAACAAATTGACCGAATCTCTGGCTGGTGAACTCGATACGGTATTGACCGGTGAAGAGCGCCGCTATCCCTGGAAATATGGCGACATGTTTTACGAGGTGAAGGGTGCTCGTGATGCGAAGCCTCTTCTGCTGGTGCATGGCTTCGGGCCAGGAGCTTCGTCATATGAATGGCGCAAAAATATTGATGCCCTTTCGGAGCATTTCCGTGTCTACGCTATCGATCTGCTCGGCTTTGGCCTTTCTGATCGTCCTTCGATCGACTATACCGCAGAGACCTATGCAGATCTGTTAAATGACTTCATCAAAGAAGTTATTGGCAAGCCAACGGTAGTTGTTGCCCATGGCCTTTCCAGCGCCTATGTCATTGCGGGAGCGTATCGCCGCCCGCAGTACTTTGAGCGTCTGGTTTTGGTCTCACCGCCTCCCACAATCTTGCAAGAGACGAACCCTGGTATTCGCAATGCAGGTTTGAAAACTGTCTTGCGCCTGCCCATCATCGGCCAGTTCATCTATACATTGATGACTTCACGCGCCGCTATCCGTGGCTATTATGATGTACAGGGCTTTCACAATCCCGGCCTGATTACTGACGATCTGGTTGAGTACATTTATACCAGTGCGCATCAGTCGAATGGTCGCTATCCTGCTTCCGCTCTGTTGAGCGATTACCTGGTATTGGATGTGCACGAGCCATTTGCCCGCCTGAAGGTGCCCGTGATCGCCGTCTGGGGTCGTGAAGGTGAGCTTGCCCCTTCTGAGGCGAGTGGCGCGTTCAAGCGTGTCAATCCGAACATAGAAGTACGCATTCTTGATAAGAGCCGCTCTCACCTGCAAGAAGAGCAGTCAGCGAATTTCAACAACCTCGTAAGAGAGTTTGCGGTTGCTGGAGTGAAGTAGGGCAGGAGTTTCCTGGTAAAGATTGCCAGATTTGCCTTGTTATATGAGCCACCGAGCCATTTCAGAACAATTTGTATGATCATACAAATTGTTCTGAAATGGCTCGTTCTAACCTTAATGCTTACCGTAAATTCCCCAACAACGTCCGTGCAATCACGATCCTCTGGATCTGATTCGTGCCCTCAAAGATCTGTGCTACCTTGACATCACGCATGTAACGCTCAACTGGATAGTCACGCACATAGCCCGCACCACCAAGGACCTGTACAGCGTTCGTTGTGACCTCCATCGCGGCATCTGTGGCGAAACATTTTGCCATTGATGCATACATGCCGGCACTCTGTCCCTCGTCGAGCTTGTACGCGGCTTGATAGACAAGCAGGCGGGAAGCCTCGATCTTCATTGCCATATCGGCGAGCAGAAACTGAATGCCCTGGAAGATGCCGATGGGATGACCGAACTGTTGGCGCTCTTTGGCATAGTTGCTGGCAACTTCAAAGGCGGCTTGAGCAACTCCAACGGCAACCGCACCGATATTGATGCGTCCACCATCAAGCGAGGATAAGGCGATCTTGAAGCCCTGACCCTCTGCACCGATGCGATTGGTAACGGGAATCTCGCATTGCTCAAAGAGAAGTTCACGCGTGGGTGATGAGTGTAAGCCCATTTTGCGTTCTTGCTTCCCAAAGGAGAAACCGGGCGTTCCCTTTTCCATCACGAAACAACTGATGCCCGCTGAGCCGACGCCATTACTGGTTCGGGCCATCAGCAGGTAGATATCGGCCTCGCCCCCATTCGTCACCCACGCTTTGGAGCCATTGAGGATGTAGTGATCATCGCGTCTATCGGCATGACATTGCAGGCTGGCTGCATCTGATCCAGCACTGACCTCACTCAAAGAGAATGCTCCCAGTAGTTTTCCTGTTGCCAGTTGGGATACCCAATGCTGGCGCTGCTCCTCATTGCCGAAACGTGCTATCGAACCGGTTACCATATTATGTACTGATAGACCAACAGCCGTTGCCATCTCGCCCTTTGCCAGTTCCTCGTAGACCAGCGCTCCTGCGAGACGACCGAGCATACTCCCTCCATAAGTTTCTGGAGTCGTCATGCCCATTAAGCCCAATTCAGCCATTTTTATGTAGATCTCACGTGGAAAATAACTCAGTTCATCCCAGGATTCCGCGTGGGGTGCAATCTCCTGTGCGGTGAAGCGACGGACGATGTCGCGTATCTCTGTTTGCTCTTCGTCGAGATCAAATTTCATGAGGTGCTTGTTCTCCTGAGTTGCTGGTTAACTACCCACCCCATGGATGGCGATGATGATTAGGATCGCCCCCTTGCCAGTTGTTGTCTTGTGGCCTGAGGTTCCATATAGTTGCCCGTTTGTCGTCACCGCCTATGACCAGGAAGTCGCCATCAGGTGACCATGATATAGAGCGTATGGGCTGATTATTCTGCTTAGCTATAGCAATGGGCTGATCCGAGTTGAATAAATTATACAGCGTTACAGTACCATCTAACGTTCCAACGGCAAGCATGTTTTGTGAAGACACTGCCAGAGAACTCACAGCCGATGACATTGTGTACGTTTGTAATACGTTGATGGTATTGTCGTTTATGTCCCATACTTTTACGCTCATATCGTCACTGCCGGAAACGATCGTATTTGAACTGGAAGTCCACGCTAACGCGGTGACACGACTGGTATGCTCAGAAAATACAATCGGTTTGGACATTGATAAGCCATTTACATTTGTTGGTTGCCATATCTGTACCGTTGTATCAGCGCTTCCTGCGGCCAGATAACTTCCATCGGGCGACCATGCCAGACTCAACAGCGGCCCTGTAGGACCACTATAGGTAGGGACTTCATTAATAGGAAGAGGCGCTCGCTGATGTATGACGCGAGCTTTGCCATCATCGCTGCCTATAGCAACAGAATATCCACTTGCTTGCGTAGAAGGTGACCAGGCAAGGGCATTGATTGCACCTGATGATGGTTTTCTGGCAGTGAAGATTGGCTGATCTCCCCCGTTTGCTGAAGCGGACCATACCCGTAATTCTGCTGCTGTGCCTTCACTTGTCGCTGCAATATATGCGCCATCGGGCGACCAGCCTACAGCCTTTACCCCGTCTGACATCGTGTGGATTGTCTCTGTCCCATCGAAGTTCTGATTCCATACCCTCAATGTTTTATCCAGAGAGCCAGAGGCGATATAATTGCCCTGGGGGGACCAGTCCAACGAGGTAACATTGTTGGTATGATAAGGAAATGAACCCTGTTGAACAATATCAAAACCTGGACCCTGCATCATTGGCCCGGATTGTGCCGCTGTGTCCTGGCTCTGCCCATAGGGGGGCCACAACGTTCTGACGTTTTCTAAGAGCGCTACACTGGCGATACCCAGGATAATCATCGATGTGGCGGCACGTCGTGAGAAAACCCGCTTACGTGGTGCGGGAGTTGGCGTAAAACCTAGCTGTATCTGTGCCTGTTGCACACTAGGGGCCGATTGCGCCCACGAGGCTGGTGGCGGCTGTCCTACCCCAAAGTTCGGTCGGTATGGTGGCAGAGAAGAAGGAGTAACGGGTTGCGCATAAAGGCGATGGGTATGTTGTGTCGAGATGCGCCACAAATCGGCTTTTATGATTGCTGCACTTGTTGGTCGCTTGCTCATATCCATATCAACCATGCGCTGTATGAGAGCATCTAAATCGGGGGGAATTGTCTTCCTGGCTGTATGTATAGGCGCGAAATGGAATGGATCTTCGGCTGGATCTTTACCGGTCAGTGCTTCATGGAGGGTTGCACCCAGACTATAGATGTCAGAGCGTGCTGTTGTTTGCGCTTTGCCATATTGTTCTGGTGCCGCATAGCCCGGTGAACCAAAAGCGATGGTATCTTTCGTGCGTCCTGCCTTGAAATAACGAGCGGCTCCAAAGTCGATCAGGTACACCTGCCTGTTACTTGTAATCATAATATTGGTTGGTTTGAGATCGCGGAAAATAATGGCCGGCTGGCGTGTGTGCAGATAATCCAGTACCGTACAGATCTGTATTCCGAGCGTAAAAACTTCGTCGAGGGGAAGGTATCCACCTTTGGTATCCAGATATGCCTCCAGCGTCTGACCATCTATAAAGTCCATCACCAGGTACCAGTGCTCAGGTGAGGTGAAGTGATCATAGACACGAGGCAGGTTGGGATGCCGCAGGTCGGTCAGAATACTAACTTCGCGGTTAAAGGTATCTGTGGCGTCGATAATCTCATTCGGCTTTAATCCTTGCAGCCGAATCTCTTTAATTGCGACTGTGCGATTGTCAAACTGTGTATCAATTGCTTTGTAGACTGCTCCGAAACCACCAGTTCCCACTTCGTTTAGAAGCTGGTAGCGTCCCTGTAAAAGTGTGGATGTAGCGTTTTTTGTGTCAGCAGCCGATACGACCGTTAGCTCTTCTGTATCTACAAACGGTCGTAGGCAGACAAAACATTTTTCTGTGATTGTTTCATTGGCCGCGCCACATGATTCGCAATATACCATAGCGTTGTCCCCTCCTCGGGACGGTAGTCAGTCGCAAGCAATCTCTAACAGCATCTCTGTATGTGTGCTCAAAGGGAGAAGTTTCCCATGCTGATGTAGTGCTAACGCACTCTCCTATTATAACATGCAAAGACATCTTCCACGCGTTGATTGTACGAAAGTTTGAAAACCTTACTGCGTTTTTGAGAAATTTGCCGCTTCTGCACACACTTTATGTTATACTGCCTGCCATATTTGTATTGTGCGATCACTACTGGCGGAGGCGATCTTTGTACCATCAGGCGACCACGCGACGGTTGTGACATAGCCCGTATGTCCGGAATAGGTGAAGGTCAATTTTTTGCTATTCACATTCCAGAGTTGGACTGTTTTGTCATTTCCGCCGATCGCGATATGGTCCCCTTTAGGCGACCACGCGACCGCATTTTTGATACTGGTACTGCTTTCACCCATGGAGAAGACGATTTTTTTCGTCTGCACATCTCCAATGAGCACACGACGATCTCCACTCGCGGAGGCGATGCGTCGACTATCAGGCGACCATGCGACCGAGAAGATTTGTCCATTATGCTCGTTCAGGGTCTCTATTTTGCGGGTGAAGGGAGAGAGAAGAGTGCTAAAGAAGGAATGTCTCGGAGGCTCTTTTGTGGGGTCCCAGACGTGGACGGTACGATCTTTGCCCGCTGAGGCAACCAATCTGCCATCCGGTGACCATGCAATGCTCTGGATCTTGTCGGTATGTTCAGTACAGGTATAGAGAAGCTTCTCGGTTTTCGCTTTCCACACTTTGACTGTTTTATCGCTTCCTCCCGAGGCGATGTAGAAACCATCGGGCGACCATGCGACGGCGCTCACCTCTTCGATATGTCCCCGGAAGGTTACATGTGTTTTGCCCGTTTTTGCCTCCCACATCTGGACCGTTCCATCGTCGCTCGCCGAGGCAATATACTTGCTGTCGGGCGACCATGCCAGCGCATTGACATGCTGGCGATGTCCCTTGTAAAGGAGGATATTCTGCCCATTGCTGGCATCCCAGAGCTGAACAGTCTTGTCATAACTTGCTGAGGCCAGATATCTGCCATCCGGTGACCATGCAATCGCTGTTACGCGGCTGCTGTGGCCGACGCACACATACCACATATTTGCCTGTGGGATGACACGTGACTGCGGTGTGCGCCTGGGTGCTCTGGGCAGGTTCGCCAGACTGGGTATTGCTCCCGTGTGAGGTGCCTGGTATGCGTTTGGTAGGCCGTTTCTTAAGGGATGTGTGACCCTGTAATCAAATGCGATGCGTTCTAATTCTTGCTTGATGCCTGCTACGCTGGCTGGCCTTTTTTCAATATCCACACTTACCATGTTCATAATCAGGGTATCTAAGCCTTTGAGCACCGGATAATTGGGAAGCTTGAGTGAGTCAAAGCGAAATGGTGAATCGGCGGGGTCATCACCTGTAATCAACTGGTGCATTGTCACACCCAGGCCGTAGATATCGGCGCGTGGTGTGGTCTGTGATTTGCCATATTGTTCGGGCGCAGCATAGCCCGATGAGCCAAGGGCGGTCGTGTCTTTGCTCTGTCCCGGCTTAAATTGGCGGGCAATGCCGAAATCGATCAGGTAGACGTGCCCACTGGCCGTAATCATGATATTGGCTGGCTTAAGAT
>JACDAE010000308.1 GCA_013695595.1 Ktedonobacteraceae bacterium
CCCACACACAGCACGATTATATAACGCTTGGGGACGCAATACCACAAACGGATGGGACGGTGCAAGTGAATCTTACACTCCAGGCAACTGAGGATGTTACGGGAGGTGGAACACAGGTAAACACCTACCAGGGCTACTATACAGTAGGACAACAGGCGGATGGAAGCTGGAAAATTATTTATGGGCAACTCAGTTAGTGGGTAGCAACGATCAGCATATGCGCTCGTAATAATGTATTGTGCATATAAAAATTTCTCTCAGGATACTCTACTATAGAGGAGTACGTTTTAATGAATAACCTTCCCTGGCTGGCAAGCCTGCTGAAATCGAGAAACACCATCGATGATAAAATCACAGCGGCAATCGGGCGTAGTGCGCAGGCGAACAATATCGGCGAATACATTGCCTCGGTCGTTTTTCGTATTACCCTTGATGAGGCAGGGAAGCGGCGCGGATATGATGGTCGCTTCAGTTCGGGACCCCTTGCCGGTCATACGGTAGATGTCCAATGGCATCCGAAACATAATGGCGTGATGAACATTAAAATAGATGCAGTGCCTGACTATTATCTTATTATGACAGGGCCAGAGCCTTCCGCAAATATTGCCAACCCCTGGGTGATCGAGACGATCTTTCTTTTCCATGCCGGCGACCTGTTGAATGCCTTGCGTGAACGCGGTGTGCAAATAGGCAATGGTACCAGTGTCACGGGGCCATTATGGGAACGAGCAGAGATCTATCCCGTGCCTAGAAATAATCGGTTGACAGTAGAGGATGAGGAACGCAAATTGCTTGTTCTGTTTGGTTGATAACGAATGCTCTTGAAGCAATACATGAGAGGCTCATTTTCAGTATTGCCCCGTTTTACCACGTACGTTATAATACGTTGAACATGTATAAATCAATTCATTTCCATTGAGAGGGAAATCTTTTATTTATGGAAAAAGCCACGCAGGTTGTGACTCCAGAGCGCCCTTATAACGAGGATGACACGGATGGCAGCGGTATGGACCAGCAGGAGAAGCGCCTTGAGGTTCTCGATCTGCCTGTCCTATCTGTGCGCAATACCGTCCTCATACCGAATATGGTTGCGCCGCTTCTGGTAGCAAGAGAGTCTTCAATTAAGGCCGTTGAAGAAGCTATGAATAAAGACCACACAATGTTTGTGGTGACCCAGTTACGTGAGGAAGAGGAAAATCCAGGCCCAGATGACCTCTATAGTATTGGAGTAGAAGGGTTTATTGATCGTGTTCTCAAGTTACCTGATGGAACGGTAAGCGTGCTTGTGCGAGGTCAGAAGCGTATGCGTAGCCTTGCGTTTACGCAGCAGGAACCGTATATGCGGGCGCAGGCAGAATTTGTAGTAGAGGTATTGGTTGCGTCTCCAGCTCTCGAAGCTTCCCGGCGGGCCGTCCTTGCACTCTTTGAAAAATGTGTAAAGCTCAATGCATCACTCACTGAAGAAACCTATATAACAGCTATGAATATTGATCAGCCTGGCATGCTGGCTGATTTTATCGTATCTGCACTCGATATCTCGATTCCTATCCGTCAGAATGTGCTGGAGACCTTTCATATCGAACAACGCTTGCAGGCTGTGAGCATTTTACTTTCAAAAGAACTTGATATTCTGGAATTGGAGAATCACATTCATAGCCAGGTCCAGCAAGAAGTCGATAAAAGCCAGCGTGAATATTTCTTACGCGAACAACTGAAGGCCATTCAACGTGAACTGGGCGAGGGTGATCCAGCGCTACGTGAGAACCTGGAGTTGCGCGAAAAGATCCTGCTCAGCGGTATGCCCGACGAGGTGAAGGCCCGTGCCAATAAAGAGCTTGATCGCCTGAGCATGATACCGGCAATTGCCCCCGATGGTGGAGTCATCCGCACCTATCTAGACTGGCTCGTCAACCTGCCCTGGAACACTGCCAGCCTGGATCGCTTAGATATCAAAGAAGCGGCGGCTATTCTTGACCAGAATCATTATGGATTGGGCAAAGTCAAAGAGCGCATCCTGGAATACATTGCCGTACGTAAGCTTTCCAACAGTATGCGTAGTCCTATTCTGTGCTTTGTTGGTCCTCCTGGTGTGGGCAAGACATCGCTGGGACGCTCAATTGCACAGGCATTAAATCGTAAGTTTGTGCGGCTCTCGTTGGGTGGCGTCCATGATGAAGCTGAAATTCGCGGCCATCGTCGCACCTACGTGGGAGCTTTGCCTGGTCGCATTATTCAGACCATGAAGACGGCGGGCACTACCAACCCCCTTTTCATCCTGGACGAGATCGATAAGCTTGGGTCAGACTTCCGAGGCGATCCCTCTGCTGCGCTGCTTGAGGTGCTGGACCCGGAACAGAATACTACATTTGCCGATCACTATCTGGAGGTACCTTATGATCTTTCCCAGGTCATCTTCCTCACGACGGCAAATGTGTTGCATCCAATTCCTGCGGCCCTGCGTGATCGCCTGGAGATCATCGAGTTGCCAGGGTACACGGAGGATGAGAAGGTACATATCGCGCGTCAGTTTCTCATTCCCAAGTTGATGGGCGAACATGGTCTGCGTCCCGCGAAGGTCGAGCTTTCCGATGAAGCTGTCCTGCGCATTATTCGTGAGTATACCTATGAAGCGGGTGTGCGCACCTTGGAACGCGAAATAGCGTCGGTGATGCGTAAAGTGGCACGCAAAGTTGTTGAGGGAAGACGGACCAAAATCAAGGTCACGGCAGACAAGATCCCTGATTTTCTCGGCCCACAGCAGAACTATTACGGCACTGCGGAAGAGAACGACGAGGCGGGTGTTGCAACAGGGGTGGCCTGGACAAGTGGAGGCGGCGACCTGATCACTGTTGAGGCGGCGCTCATGGATGGTCATGGACACCTGACACTGACGGGCCAGCTTGGTGATGTTATGAAAGAATCGGCTCAGGCGGCATTTTCGTATGCCCGTGCTCGCGCGAAACAATTTGGTCTGGAAGATCGTTTCTATGAGAAGTATGATATTCACCTGCATTTGCCCGCTGGAGCAATCCCGAAAGATGGCCCATCGGCAGGTATTACCATGGCAACTGCGATTATTTCAGCATTAACGCAGCGTCCAACATACAGCAGCGTTGCGATGACCGGGGAGATTACCTTGCGTGGGCGTGTATTGCCGGTTGGGGGTATCAAAGAGAAGGTACTGGCGGCACATCGAGCCGGGATAAAGACGTTCATTCTCCCGAAAAGGAATAAGAAGGATCTGGAAGACATTCCGCCAGAGATTCAGCGTGAGTTACACTTTGTGCTGGTTGAGCGTATGGATGATGTGATGCGGGTCGCGCTACATGCCAGTGCGGCTTCACCGCATTTAGAGGAACATGACGCAAAAGTTATCGAACCTGTGGGACGCCGGAAAAAAGCCTGAGCTATAGTTGAAAGGAACCGAGATGCTTTTTTGTGGTCAATGTGGCCTCCAATTGAACGCAGGTGATAAACAATGTCCGCGCTGCGGCACTCCCGTTGAGCCGGGTGCGGATGCGATGCAAGAAGATGCATATGCGCAACCGGATGCACCAACAATGGCTTCCCCTTCGTTGCTGGGACAGATGCAGGCTCAGGCTCCCGTAACTCCTCCAGATAGAACTGGAGTTCCACAAAAACTGATCCTGCCCCCGGATCAGAATACAGGAAGTTCCAATGCTAATTATGGAATGCAGGATATGTACGAGGCAACACGGCGGGTAGAATTGCCGGAGCAGGGATACGGCACGCCTCCGCCGGGTGCCCCCTCTTACCCGGTTACCGGTCCAGCGCAGCCGATGGACCCCCAGGCGCACTATTCTCAGAATAGAGGAGGATATCCTCCCCAAAACATGTATGCACAATATCCACAAAGTGGCAATAATTACCCTCCGCAAGGAGGATCGTATCCAGGAGTTGGACCACAGGGCTATCAGCCGTATCCGGCTCAAGAGAGGCAGCCAGGGCAAAATGCGCGGGGGCGTACCACTGCCCTCCTTATGATTCTGTTTGGTTTGTTGCTTATCCTGGTCGCGATGACCCTCTTTCTGCTAGAGCGCAACAATGCTTTTGGAAGCATTTATATGATGTCGCTAAACTTCAATAAATAGGGTTTCCGCTAGATCCCTAAACGTGTTACAATAGACTTCATGAGTGAACTAACAAATCAAATCGAACGCATGCAAAGGCGCGTCGAGAAGACTATGGTGCGTCTTTGACGTGGCAAATAAAGCCACCCGTATCAACCAGCTAGAGGATGAGAGCATGGCTCCAGACTTCTGGAACGATAACCGCAAAGCACAGACGCAGATGCAACAACTGAATGCACTACGCGAAGAAGTCTCCACCTGGGAGGGAATCGCGACGCAACTGAACGACCTGCACGGATTAGTCGAATTACTGGAAGAGGAGCCAGATGAAGAGATGCAGGCCGAGGTTGTGCAGTCCCTTGAGTCCCTTGATGAGCAGGTAAAGAAGTTGCAGTTTGCCTTGATGCTTAATGGAGAACACGACGAAAAGAATGCCATTCTGAGTATTCATGCGGGCAGCGGGGGAGTCGATGCGCAGGACTGGGCCGAAATACTGTTACGCATGTACCTGCGCTGGGCCGAACACCACCATTTCCGGACCGAGGTCTATGATTATAGCGAAGGTGATGAAGCGGGCCTCAAAAGCACCACCGTTGAAATCACTGGCCGCTATGCGTACGGATATCTACGCTCAGAGATTGGCACGCATCGCCTGATCCGCCTCTCTCCGTTTGATGCAGCTCATCGTCGTCATACCTCATTCGCCAAGGTTGAGGTTTTGCCCGATATCGATGATACCATTGAGATAACGATCCGTCCGGACGATATCGAGACCGATACGTACCGTTCGACAGGGGCAGGCGGCCAGCATGTGAACAAGACCGACTCGGCGGTGCGCATACGCCATCTGCCCACGGGCATTGTTGTGACCTGCCAGAACGAGCGTTCACAGATCCAGAATCGCGAGGTGGCGATGAAGTTACTGAGGGCGCGTCTCTACGAGTTGGAACAGAAGAAGCATGAGGAAGAGACGGCACGCCTCAAAGGAGAGAATGTGCAGGCCGATTTCGGCACGCAGATTCGCTCGGTGACGGTCCATCCGTATTCGATTGTCAAGGATCATCGTACCAACTATGAGACGGGCAATACAGAGGGGTATCTGGCAGGTGATGTAGACCCGTTTATCTATGCGTACTTGCAAGATAAAGCAGGGGGTGTGGCGGCAGCAGAATAAGCTGTACGAGCGTTTTAGGAACGCGTAGGGGCGTCACCT